>JBAWWJ010000208.1:0-14841 GCA_037146815.1 Planctomycetota bacterium | reverse complement strand
GACCGCTGACCGCTGACCGCTGACCGCTGACCGCTGACCGCTGACCGCTGACCGCGTCAAACCACTGTCAGCTCTTCAAACACACCGATCCGGCGGAACTTCTCGTACCGACGCGACAGCAACTCTTCCTCGGGAAGCTGCGACAGCGATTTCAGATTCTTGACGATCGTTGCCTTGAGTGTCCCCGCCATCGATCGATGATCGCGATGAGCGGCGCCGAGTGGTTCTGGAATCACCTCGTCCACAACTCCCAGTTTCAGCAAATCGCGGCCAGTGAATTTGAGCGCGCGGGCTGCCTTGTCGGCATGAATGGAACTCTTCCAGAGAATCCCGGCACACCCCTCGGGACTGATCACCGAGTAATACGAGAACTGCAACATCGCGACATGGTCGCCGATACCCAGCCCCAGAGCCCCGCCTGAGCCCCCTTCCCCAATCACAACGCAAACAATGGGGACTCGAAGTCGAGACATGTCGCGCAGGTTCACGGCGATCGTGTACGCCTGGCCGCGTTCCTCGGCACCGATCCCCGGGTACGCACCCGGCGTATCAATCAGACAGACGATGGGGACGCCAAACTTGGCAGCGAGCTGCATCTTCTGCAGCGCCTTCCGATAGCCTTCGGGGTGCGCACAGCCGTAATAGCATTCGGTCCGTTCTTTGAGCGTCCGGCCCTTGTGCTGAGCAATCAGCAGAACCTTCTGATCGTCGAGTTTCGCGAATCCCGTGATAATCGCCCGGTCGTCCCCGAACGCTCGATCGCCGTGAAGTTCGACGAACTCGTCGCAAATCAGCTCGATGTAATCCCAGGCTTGCGGCCGTTCCTGATGCCGAGCCACCTGAACCGTCTGCCAGGCATCGAGATTCTCGTACGTTTCACGTTTCAGCTTCGCGATCTCAACCCGCACATTTCGAATTGCGTCGAGCGATGCAGGAGTGGGATTCGGCTGAGACTCGAGATTGGCGAGCTTTTCTTCGAGATCAACAATCGGTTTTTCAAATGGCAGAACGAATTGCGGCTTCATGAGTCAGGACACCAAACAACGGGTCCAGAGGCACGGCATCAGACGACACCAGATTGCGAACAATCTCGCCCACGGGAACCGAGGAAATAATTGAGGTAAGGGGACTGGCCGTCAGAAAGTCGAACCGGACGTCGGCTCAGCCGAATTCTGCGCACAACCCGACTTTCGGGACAAGTCAGCCCACACCGAATAACCCGTAGCTATAGCAGATCAGAGCACATCGGGCAATTCGGTCATAAACTCCAACTCATCCGCACTGATGGGAGCAGGGGCCGGTTTTGGAGTCTGCGGGGGAGTTGCGGGACGTGCTGGCTGTGCGGGTGCCGGTCTTGCGGCAACAGGCGCAGGCGCTGCCGGTCGGGCGGGAACTGTGGGTTGAGCCGCAGAAACAGGCGGCGGAGCGGCCCGCTGTGCTGCTGGCGTTGGGATTGCAGTCTGGGCAACTACTCCCGGCTGTGGCGGTATCGCCGGTCGGGCAGACACGGGAGTTGGCCCTGGTCCTGGCGGCTGCGGCGGATATTCGGGCATTCCACCGGGTGGCATCCCCTGCCCCGGCACGAATCCTGGCTGGGCTGGCACTGGCTGCATCGGCATCTGGCCCGGCATCATTTGTGAACCTGGCATTCCGGGCATTTGCTGTCCAGACATCGGATACCCCGGCATTCCAGGCGGGACCATCCCGGGTGGCATTTGGGGTGGCATCTGCTGAGGCATTCCGAACGGCTGCTGCGGAAATGGAGCGTAACCGGGAGGATATGCTTGCGGCATCATCGGCATTGGCATCATTTGCGGCGGTGCAGCAGCAGGGGGCGGAGCCGCCCCCGCTTTTTTTGCCGTTTGCGTGTCTTTGTACGATTGAGCCCGATCCGCGACCTTTGCCGCAGCCGCTTTTTTCGCGGTCGATTTGACGGCTTTTTCCTGTGCAAACTGTCGCGCCAGTTCCGGATTGGACTGCAGCATCTGACTCAGTTTGGCGTCTGCACGGCTGTCCAACCGAAGTTCGGTCAGATTTTCCATCGACGCATCTTTGTCGTCAATTTCCTTTTGAGAAACATCGGTCACGTCTTCTTTGAAAATCCTGATCCGCTTCAGTTCGGCCAGAACTTCGTCAACCGTCCCGGGGCGATCCGTCGGTTTCTTTTTCAGCAGCCGGTAAATAATCCGGTCCATTTCCGGAGTGACATTCTTATTGAACTCCGAAGCATTCGCCGGTTCATCACGCAAATGACGTTTCAAGAGTTCTTCAGGTGTTGGAGCCTGGAAGGGGGTTCGACCCGTCAATACTTCGAAGAACATGATCCCCAGGCTGTACAAGTCTGTCTGAAACGTCGGGGCCTGCTTTCGAATCGTTTCTGGGGCGATGTACGTTCGGGTTCCCTGAATCGTTTTCAGTTTCCCCCCGCCGATCATCTTCGAAAACCCTGTCACTTCCTTGCTGGAAAGTGAATAGTCAACCAGTCGAATTTCCCCAACCTTGTTCATCAAAACGTTATCGGGCTTGATGTCGCGGTGAATCCAGCCGCGCGAATGGACGTGTGACAGCGCCTGGCAGACACTTTCAAACAATATCCGAGTACGCACGTGGACGGATCGAATATCCGATTTCAATTGCAACTTGACGTTGGCAGCCCGGAAATGCTCCATCGTCATGTACGTGTTGTCGCGGCTGCTCGAAAACCTGTCGAACTTGATGATCAGAGGATGGTCCAGGGTTTTCAGAACATCTGCTTCGTGCTTCAGCCCAGCTTTATTTTCTTTAAAATCGGGCGACTCTTCTTTCAGCAACTTCATCGCCAGATGACGCCCGGTCGCTTGTTCGACGCACTCCCAGACCTGGCTGCTGCCACCGGTGGCGATGCACATGATGAGCTTGTAGGTACCGTCGATCAGTTCGTCGTCAGACACGATGAACTCCTGGTTGGCTCGCACGCCAGGAAACCGCTCCGTTGCGAGAATTCCTGATCGTATTGGCGGCGCAAATGTTCAAAAGACTTTCAGAAACCTACGGGTGGCTTGGCCGGTGTTCCAGTATTGGCAGGGGGAGTTCCCGGCCCTGTCCCTGCCGTTGCCGCAGCGGGCGATGCGGGCTTCAACTGAAACGCATCTCCCAACTGATGTGATGATTCGTAAATGACCTCATCCCCTTCTGCAAAGGCTCCACTGACAAACAGTCGGTTCAATCCCACTGATCCCATCAGCACGACCGGGATATCTCGAACCACCATATGCCGCACGACTTGAACCTTGCGTTGGCCGTCCGGAAGGTTCCCGACGGAACCGGCCGGGACTTCAGCTACAGGTTGACGAGGGATCAACGGGACATAGACCGTCTGTCCCGCCTTAAACTTTCCATCAGCGTTATCGACCAGCAGCACGGCGGACGCTACTGATTCGAAGACATCGCGGATCGCACCGAATTTCGCATCCAGCGGCAGAACTGCATCAATCTTTGCTTCGACTTCAGCCGACTCGATTTTGATCGGCATCGTCTTTCCCTGGGTCGCAGCCGAGCGTTCTACCGGGACTTCGACTTTCATTTTGGTCGTTTCGACGACAATCGCCACCGGATCGCCCGCTTTCACGAGTTGTCCTTCGCTGACGAGCAACCGCTGCAATTCTCCCGGAAAGGGGGTTCGAATACTGGCCTGCTCCAGATGAATTTTCGCCAGATCGGCTTCAGCCTTGGCAACGTCCACCCGAGCTTGGGCAAGTCCCTTGTGGGATTCGTCCTTATCCGCAGCGATTTTTTGCTCAAACGTCGCCGCTTTGAGTGCCGCTTCGGCCCGTGCCAGTTGCAGCTTGGCGATTGTCGTATCAAGGCGAACGATATCGGCCTGCGGTTGCAGCTTGGAATTGGGTTTGGCGTCTGCCTGCCGGACAATTCCATCGAAAGGGGCCGTGAGCGTTACGGAACGAATCGGTTCCAGAGACAACGTGACCTTGTACTTATGCGGTGGCTCGATATGAGTTGCTTCACGTTTGATGATCACCTGATCACCTGCAGCAGCAACCGGCAAACCACCCTTGGGGTCCGCTTTGGTCTCCTGGCCCTTGAGATTCACCGAAAACAGGGTCAGACCACAGGAGGCGAGGCACGCTGTTGCGAACGCAAAGTGCTTCCGACTCATTTCCCATCCTTACGAGACGATATGTCCATGTAAACGCTCTACACCGATTGGGTAGAACTCGCTGGTTGTTAGGCTACGACCGCAAACGGGCGAAGTCAACTTCCTTAACGAATGACAGGGAATTTACAGTTCTGACGATCCGCAAATCGAGGGGGGATGAGAGATCTTTTCGACTGATTCCGCTCGTTCTGGCATCTCCTCATCACCAGGGATAGAATCCCGCTCCGATCTCCATCGGACGGAGACCAGGAACGGAGCCCCGTATCGGAACCAGCCATGCCCGCGATTTTTGAATGGACTCACACGGTGGCGGACGCTGACCTCGACGGGTTAGGGCATGCCAACAACATTTCCTACGTGAAATGGATGCAGTCGGCGGCACTGGCTCATTCCGCCGTTCAGGGGTGGCCCGTCCAGGCCTATTCAGATCTCGGCTGCGGCTGGGTTGTCCGATCCCATTTCATCGAATATCTCTCCCCTGCTCTGCATGGCGACAGGATCGTCGTCAGGACCTGGGTTGCCGATATGAAAAAAGTGACGTCGATGCGTCGCTACCGGATCGTGACAATTCGCTCCGAAAAGGAAGTGATCCTGGCTCGGGCGCAAACGGATTGGGCCTTTATCGATTATGGTGCAGGAACCCCGAAGCGGATTCCGCCCGTGGTCTCCAATTCGTTTGAAATCGCTGTTGTCGAAGACAATTGATTGGTTCAACGAGTTTTGTTGCTTACAGAGACACTGAGGCAATACCACGTAGACGCCCAACCATCGCTCCATCTATTTGGACGGACCAAAAACGAAAATTCATTTCGCAGGAATCACCGTCATTTTGATCAATGACGTGCATGGCCCAGGCATGCCGATTCGGATGTCGTTGCGCCAGGTCTGAGCGACCGTGATCCCAAACACGCCGACAGGCATTTCTGGCGGCAAAGTGAAGGGGACTGTCGCGCTGCCGCTCTTGATTGGAATGTTGCGCGGCGTTGCCAGACCGCTGGCAACGCCGTTTGTCACCAGACTGACGGTGATTGGCATTTCTTTGACATCCCCGGCACCGTGCACACGCACTTCCAGATTCGTTGATCCACCTGGGGTTATCGTGAATTCCTGAGTGATCGATTCCAGCCAGGGCCCTTGCGGTTTCGCCACGGCTACGCGTGACATCGGACTGGCTCGGAAGAACCCCGTGTCACTGGTGTAAAACAAGTTGAGCGGCAACGAAATATGCTCGTCGAGGACTTTGACTGGCAAGGCGATCACTGCCGCGCTGGTTCCAGCGGGACTTTCTTTCGGACGAATCCGCCCGACGATTCGAAATGGCGAGTTGGTTCCGACCGGCGCATCGGCCGGAGCGGTGATCGACAGAAATACCTTGTTCTGATAGTTGTTGTAATACCGCTGAGGGATGCGACCGAGTGATGTCGCCGGGCTTGTTTTCCAACCGGTCGGCAGGCCGATAATCGAGACTTCAATGTCCTCCTGGCAGTCTGCGAAGCGGTCAATCCGAGCCATCACACACGCAGTCGTCCCCGGTCCCCAGATTGGGACCGCATCCGGAAAGTGCGTCAATCGAAAATCAGGCCATGCCTCTTCGATCGTCAGTCGATAGATTGAAGTTGGACCAGACGTCCCATTCTGGTCGCTCACTCGAACAAAAAAGTCGCCAGCCGTCTTCGCGTGCAGCATGACCTTGCTGTCGGTGGTCTTGTAATCGTGATAGCACTCGTACCCGGGATCAAATCCTTCGTCATCATTCTCGATGACCAGTTTTCCATCTTTATCGAAGACCTTGATCTGCGTGTCGATGGGAGATCGAATGAACCGTTGACCCACAGTTTCAATCCAGACTTTCTGATCGGCTTCCAGACGAATTCGGTACCAGTCCTCATCATTGGCCTGAAGGAATCGCCCGTTGACGGTGATGGGCCATTTCATCGCGGCCGTCGTCATTCGATCGTCGTTCGGTTCTGTCTCAAGAATCTCGGGGTAGTCACCGACGAGAATTGGCAGATCGAGTCCTGAGGTCTCGCTATTTGTGAGTGCGACAAATCGCAGTGGAAAGGCGGGATCAAACGGCGCGACCGTCCCCTGCTCGGCGGAATTAAGCGTCACAATCGACTTCGGCGGAACCCGTGGGCCCATCAATTCGATCTGCGGTTCTGTCCCGCGTTGATATCCAGCGGGAAACGCACTGACTGGGTAGGGAACATCTCCCAGCGTCAATCGGTACACGGCTTCAGGAAACCCGCCGTAGTTCAAAAGTTGAACTCGCACGAAGTAATCGCCATCCGCCGGGAGAGTGAATTCAATGATCGGGTCAAATCCAATGGTATCCTCGGCCGATGCGAGAGTTCGACCTGTGGCATCGAGTAGTTCCAGGCTGAAATCGGCAATTCCACTGTTCTTGTACTGACCGTGAACATCGACCGCGTGAGCCGCAATGGCGGCCACGATCGATTGGCCAGTCTTTCCCGAAAACTTGAACACGTCCAAGTCAGCCTGCGGATTGATTCGGCCATTGACCACCAGTGGAACTGCGACCCCTTGGGCTTTGCCAAGTTCATCGTTTGGCTCGACTTCCAGTAATTCCGGCAGGCTGCCGACCAGGAACTGAGCGTAATTCGTCAGGCCACTACGTTCGTTTAAGACGCGCAACCAACGCCGCCCGAGTCGAGCATCGGCGGCAATCTCCAGACTTGCTTGGACCACGCTCGCATTGACCGATTTCATCTCCTTGATGGTGATTCCAGGCGCCCCCTCGACTAAGACCTGCAGTGGTCCCGTCAAGCCAGAGCCGAACCCACGAAACTCCACCTGGACTGTAGTTCCACGCCTGCCCCCGTTCGGAAAAATCGAATCCAGCCGACACTCATCGTATACCGGTGCCTGCAGTTGAGCCTGGCTCGCTTGAGTCATCCCACCGACAAGTGCCAGAACGAGAACCATTCGACAGAGCACTCGCATTCGAATCTTTCCGTTTACAATCATTTGCTGCGTCTACTTGTGACAAGTTCCTTAAGCCAGGACTTCGTCGATTGCTCGACCACCGTTATTGATCTGAATGGGTCGACCATCGTTTGAGGTATATTCCTGGGTATCGTCAATCCCCAGCAGACGGAAGATTGTTGCGGCATAGTCGAGTGTCGAATGACTGCGGCCCAGCACGTACTCGCATCTGGAATCTGTCGCTCCGACAATAGTTCCCATTCGGACCCCTGCCCCGCTGAACCCGATCGCATTCGCCAGTGGCCAATGGTCTCGACCTGCCGCTCCGTTCACTCGAGGGGTTCGACCAAACTCACCGGCACACAACACGACGGTCCGGTCCAGCATCCCTCGTTCTGAAAGATCTGTCAGCAGTGCCGACCAGGCACGATCAAGGGTTGGCAGCAGCGGGTCTTTCAGCCTGATGAAATTCTTGTCGTGAGTGTCATAGCCGGTGAAGTCGACTGTCACAAAGCGAACACCTGCTTCAACGAGACGCCGTGCGAGTAATGTCGATTGTCCTTCGCGTGTTTTTCCATAGCGTTCACGCAACGATTCTGGCTCGGCCCCCAGATCGAACGCTTTTTTTGCGGCAGGTGACGTAATCAGGTCATACGCCTGCCGATAGAATTCGCCACGATCCGATACGGCAGCCCCGGACTTATCAACCTGACGCTGCCAGTTGTCGAGTTGGTCCAGTATTCGTCGCCGACGCATTGTTCGATCAGCACCGACTGCCGCTGGTATCGAAACATCGTCGACCGAGAATTCCTCGTCCAACGGGTTTCGCTTGACCATCAGCGGGTTATACGCGGAACCGAGATAACCTCCCCCGGAATACCCGATCGGGTTCTGGGCACATTGAACATAGGGAGGAAGGCCGTTCTTCCATCCGAGTTCCTTCGAGGCAACCGAGCCAAAACAGGGGTAAATCGTCGAACCGACCGGAGCCCCGTTCACATCGGGGACCTGAGGGTATCCGGTCAGCATCCAGTGAGTTGCCTCGGAATGCTGTGATCCCTGATGAACAATGGTCCGGACCTGGCAGACCTTGTCCATCTGCCGACTCATCAGCGGCAAGTGCTCACACACGGAAAGTCCTGGCAGATTGGTCGCGATCGGCTGAAACTCGCCCCGATACTCCACAGGCGCGTTCGGCTTCATATCGAGAGTGTCGATATTGCTGAGACCTCCATTGGTCCAAAGCAGGATGAAGCTGATATCGCCCGATGCTGGCGCGGTCTTTTGTTCGGCTTGCAACAACTGAGAGAGACTCAATCCAAACAGACCGAGGCTGCCGACCTGCAACAGGCCGCGGCGGGACAACCCTTCACAGGTTCGCGATGTATGATCGATTTGAAACACGATTCGCTTCTCCACATGTCAGCCGTCACTATCCAAACCATCAATGTCCAAACGAAAACTCGGCACAGTTAAGCAACGCCCACAACAGATCCTGCCAGGCTTCATCACGACTGATACCACTTGCCAGCGTCTCTTGGATGACTCGACGTTCATCCGCCGTCGGCAATCGCGATAACGTGGCCAGATAGAATTCGTCCGCCAGTTCATCGTCGGTTCGCCCCGCTTTCAACTGACTCGTCAGTCGACCGGTCGGCGAAACAATCTTTTCATGCAGTGCGGTGCTGTTGGCGAGGTGTAAGGCCTGCGAAAGATCCGGAGCCGAACTGCGTGAACAGTCGCAGGGGCTGTTTCGCGCGGGCTTGCCGAATGTTGTCAAGAATAGTGACGCGATCGAAGGATCAGGCAGCGAAATCGCTCGTGAACCGACAGGCTGCCCCGCAAACGTTTCTGTGGTTCCTGCCACCTGATTGATCGCGTCGAGCAGCACTTCGGCTGACAGACGACGCGAAACTCGATGGGTCAGCAACATTCCGTCCGCATCACGCTGGGGACGCAGTTCCGGTGCCAGTTGATAGACACGAGAATTGCAGATGAAGCGAAGCAGGTGCTTCACATCGAATTGGTTGTCTGCCAGTTCTTTTGCGAGAGCGTCCAGAAGTTGTGGCATGACCGCCGGATTGGTAGCCCGCAGATCGTCAACCGGTTCGACCAGCCCCTGCCCCAACAGCGCTGCCCATGTCCGGTTCGCAAAATTCCGAGCGAAGAAAGGATTGTCACGATGAGTGATCCAGTCTGCCAACTGCTGACGAGGATCAGCCGAATCTGTTGTCGCCGTCGTCACCACCGCACTTGTTGCCGACAGAACTTTTGGAGCAACCGCCATTTGCGGCTTTCGGTTTGGATTCTCGATCGCGACAGGACGAATGCTTTTCGGACCACCAAACCTCGCCCCCTGTGCTCCGCTGTCTTTCATCTCCAGCTTGGAAAAGTACGCTGCCAGCCCGTAATAGTCCTGCTGACTCCAGACCTCGTTCGGATGGTGATGACACTTCGTGCATTGAAGACGTACCCCCAGAAAGACTTGCGATGTCGTTTCTGCCAGATCCTCGACCTTTTCGTCGATGAAGTAATACGCAACCGGCCCGTTGGTAAACAGATTCCCTTTGGCGGTGAGCAATTCGCGAGTCAGCTTGTCCAGCGGCTTGTTTTCTCGAACAGACTGCCGAATCCAGCCGTTAAAACTCGCGAGACCCTTCTCGCCCAGGTAACGTCGATGAGCTCTCAGTAAATCTCCCCATCGCAACGACCAATAGTCAACGTATTCAGCGCGTTCAAGCAACGAATCGATCAATCGGCTGCGCTTGTCGGCTCGCGGATCATCGAGAAACGTTCGGACTTCAGCGACAGACGGTAATGTCCCGATCAGGTCCAGATAGACGCGACGAACAAATGTCGCGTCATCAGCCAGCTGCGCCGGAACGACTCCCAATCGTTTCCATTCATCAACGACGATCCGGTCAATTGAGTTGGCAACTGGAAACTCGAACTCAGTCCTGGTTGAAAACGGGATCGAAACACTGATCGATGCGACCTGTCCCAGGTAGCGGACCGAGGCCGAAGTCTTGCCGGGTTTCTGCGCCGTCACGACTCCTGAACGCGAGACATCTGCAATGGACTTATCTCGCACATCGTATAATGCCCATGCGGTGACATCTCGCGATGTTCCATCTGCGAACGCCGCCGTCACGGTAATCGGACGATGTTGAACCGTCCTGTCACTCGATTCTCGCGAAACCGTGTCAAATGTCATTTCGCGTGGCTCAACCGTCAATCGCAATCCTGCCAGATCGTCGGGCTTTGGCGCCTGTGCTCCATCCGCAATCCATTGTCGCAGAATCGCGACGACTTCGGAATCATTGGTGATTCGACGCCCTCCACCGTGCGGGACCATTCCCGTCGGCTTGAGTAACAACAGACTTTTCTGTGGAGCCGCCACCGTCACCCGCCGACCTCGCGATCCCTTGGTCAGGACTTCGTGATCAAACGGAGCATCAAACCCGAGCAACGAAAGTTGCAGGCCCCCCCTGCCCTGAAACGATCCGTGACAGACCCCGGCATTACATCCAGCTCGAGTCAGCGCCGGAACAACATCGCGGGAAAAACTGATCGAGGATGGTCGCGGGATGCTGTTCGAAAGCGGTCCCATCGTTGGATCGAGGGACTCGGCTCGACACCAATCCCCTGCCCCGACAAATATTCCTGTCAAAAGCAGAATCAGGAAACATCGACTCGACATGTCTGAATTCCCGCCACGGGTCACGATTGCGCAGGCCGAATACTACCACGATTGGGCACGACAGTCATCGACAATCGTTGATTTGTCGGCGGGGTTTTTGCAGGGCAATCGCTGGGAAACGGGTTCAGATAGTCGTGGTTTGCTCCGCAAACCAACGCCGCATTTTTTGATTGTTGCGACTGAGATACTCGCCTCGTCCTCAGAACGCAGTCGATTAAGAAGCGTTGGTTCGCGGATAGGCTGTGAATTTATTCGGCGGGGTGGCAGGGTCAGGAGCGAAGCGGATGGCCCTGAAAGTTTGAGCGTGCACTCTGTTTCGGGGCCTTCCCGTTGGTCAGACCCCGCCACCCAGGCGGATAGGCTCTGAACCTCTCACCTATCAAAGAAGCGTTGGTTCGCAGAGCGAACCACGACTATCCCTCGCGGATTCAGCGACAAATATCGAGTCAGGCACGGGTAAGATACCCGTGCCACATCGCTGACGGACCTGTTCAACCACCGGCCAGTTTCATTCGCCCAACCCGTGCCAGGCGGGCCGCGTGGACGGGATGAGGTGCACAGCGGAGTGAACTCGGCAGCCAGGCTGCTCGTGGAATTCGATTGTCGGTCGGCTCCTTCAAAACCGGCAATCGCAATCCCTTCTGGATCTGCTTATATCGTTCAATATCGGTGGGATGAATGTATAACCGCTTGGACGAGATCAGTTCGCCGATCAGTTCGCACAGGGGTTGACTCATTCCCGCCCAGACCACCGTATTGGGATTGGCGCGAGCCGCCAGTCCTTGGTCTCCGGTCGCCTCCATGTACGGAGCCATCGCTTCCACGAGTGTGGGAAACAGGACATCACCATCCGCTCGGACGAATTCCACCAAGGCGGCTTTCAATTGGCCGGAATGAGCGAGTTGTGCCCAGGCGGGCAGCGGAGCGTCGTCATCATCATCAGGAATCTGCAGCGATTCATGGCGAGCCTCTGTTTCCAGCATGGAGGTCACTCTGCTGTCCGATGTCGCGCGGCGGCAGCGATCCTGAGCCCAGTTCCGCAATTCGAAGATCTTGTCTTCCATGGTGACAGACAACGGCACCGTGGAACGCCAGGCTCGTTCCAGATCGTCGTGCTGCAGAATATGCCCCTGCCCGAACGCGTCGATCATTGCCGTGATCACGATCTGTTCGAGTTCGGCACCGCTGAATCCTTCGGAACGAGTGGCCAGGTCTTCGACATCAAACTGTTCGGGCTTCCAGCCCCGCTTTTTCAGGTGAATCCCCAGGATATGCTTGCGTTCTTCGAAGTTTGGCAGATCGACGAAGAACAATTCGTCGAACCGGCCGCGACGCAGCATTTCAGGCGGCAGATTCTGCACCGAGTTGGCCGTGGCAATGACAAACACGGGCTTCTGTATTTCGCTCATCCAGGTCAGGAAGCTGCCGACCAGACGCGTCATGGTGGCATCCCCCCCTCCACTGCCGTCGGTCTCAACACCTGCGAATCCTTTTTCGATTTCGTCGAGCCACAGCACAGCGGGAGCAATCGATTCGACAAGGTTGAGCGCACTGCGCATGTTCTTTTCGGATTCCCCGCGGGCACTCCCCAGCAGATTGGCGATATCAAGCCGAATCAGCGGGAAACTCAGCAGCCTCGCCGTGGCCCGTGCCGTCAGACTTTTGCCGCAACCCTGAACACCCAGCAGCAACATCCCCTTGGGGAGTGGAATTCCCTGTTCCCGAGCACGGGGCGAATAGGCTTCTGCACGGCGTGACATCCATTCCTTGAGTGAATCAAGGCCTCCGATGTCACCGACCCCTTCCTCCAGATCATAGAACTCCAGCAGATCCGACCCGGACGCCAAGGTTCGTTTTTCAGAGATCAACGTTGTGAAAACGTTATCGTCCAGTTGCGAACGCCCATGCAAGGCTCGTCGCCAGGCTTTGCGAGCCTCCTGAGTCGTCAGTCCCATCACGGCCTTGATGAGTTTATCTTCATCATCACTGCTCAGGTTCAGATCGACTTCGTCTGTCTGGCGACGATCGGTCAAAACCGCATCAAATTCTGCTCGCAGATCTTCGTAGTCCGGAATTGGCAGTTCGATCCGCACGCTGTCTTTGACGAGATCAAACGGGATTTCCGCGACAGGACCGAGGAAAATGAGCGTCTTCTGCTGCGAAACAAGTTCCGGGATCAGATCGCGAAGACGTCGCAGTATCACAGGATCGTTGATCCAGGCGTGGAAGTCTTTGACCAGGAAGACATGCCCCGCCGGATATTCACCGATCTGAATCAGCAATTCCCATGCGGAGGGCTCGGAGTTGCCACTCGTGAGGGGTGGTACCAGACCAGCAGTGATCGTCCACGTGACAAGACCTCGCTCGATTTCCAGGGCCAGATCAGCCAGTTTCCGTTCCCAGCGCGATTCCTCCCACGTCTGCAGGAACAGCATCGGATATCCCGCTTCAATACGAGATCGCAGGTCTTCGAGAACAGCTTCAGTATTCATGGGTGAATCACGGTTCTATGGGGATCAACGTTGAACCCGGGCCTGGATTTGCAATCGATGACGGGAACCCGGGGAAACGGCATTCTACTGTCGTGAATCGGACACACCAAGGCGCGGTTGATTCCTGCTGAGACCAGGAAAGTATCGTAACGCCGAAATCGATCAGGGGACTTTCCTCGAAGCGGTCATCGATCAGACGGCCCACACGACAGATGGCATCTCGGTGGTTCCATGGTCGTACGACAACCCACGACCGTCAGGATACGTCACAGTTGTAGGACAGTGGCCCCAGAAAGGCTCTACTGACGTTAAGATTGCTGAAGACCGGCAGTACAGACGGCCCCACTCTGCCAACTGGATAGCATGTAGTCCAGATAGTATATCGGATTACGCACTTGGCGAGGACGATCAACCAACCGGGGAAAACCTAAAGTGGATTTGAATACGCGTACAATCGTTCGCACGACGCTTGAAGTACTCAGGTCGGTATTCTTAGGAGCAGCATCCCGTCACGATGCAGTGCGGAATCGGTGGGTGATCGCAGAGGGCGGATACGAGCGATTTCTTGAGGGACCAGACATTCCTGAGCCTGGAAACAAGGTTATCGCCTCTCGGAGTTTTGACCTACGAGATTCCGTGCTTGTCCCCGTGACACACGAGCAAAAGGAGCAGATTCTGCAGGATCGCCCCGACGCTAGAATCGGCTCCTTCCCGGACGATTCGCGGATTTTCTATATTGTCGCGCGGGGTGGCCCAGACGTCGCTTTGGACGTCTGGGTTTACGAGAGGCAGAATTGCAGTATGCCTGCCCCACGTTCCTCTTGTGAACCCAGACGCTGAAGCAGCGTCTGGGCCACCCCGCCGATCCTGCTGCACCTCGCCGGAACTGCTCGGACTGATTTCGGCCGACAAGAATGATTAGAAACGCGGAGGGCGCGGAGATCGCAGAGGGAAGACTGGAAAAGGCGGCCGCGATCCTGAACTCTGTGTTCTCCGCGCTCTCTGCGTTTCTAAAGCAAATCGGTAGAGCAGCAGAGGTGCTTCGGGCCGGTTTCCACCGCGAATTTGGTGACAACCACCAATGAAGATTATGGGCAGACCTGAATTTCAAACGAATGCAGAAAACTCAAAAATCTGAGGCTTTTCCCCGATAGCTCCAGACGCCATTCGATGCTTGTCGAATTGCCTTCGCGCGAAGGATGGGCATCTGTGGGGATCGAGAACGATTCCATCTTCTCCCACTCGGCACCCTCGTCCACATGCAGGTCGGTCACCTCAACCAGCGTTTGCTGATGAAGAATGGTCTCTTTGGTTGTGGTGTACGATTCGACTTGTCCATCGGGCTGGTGTGACGCTCGCTTGTGCCAAGTCGTTTTTTGCTCAATGCAAAGCAGTCGCAGTCGCAGCCGGGACAAATTGGATTTCCCCGGCTGAACGAGCGAAACAATATTTCCTGATCCCAGGTGAAATCGATGGCTCGGGAGGTGAATGGTGGTGTAACCGTTCACACCCCGAACTCGAGAATCGATCTTCGCGCACTTCGAGGAATT
>JBAWWJ010000207.1:0-14899 GCA_037146815.1 Planctomycetota bacterium | reverse complement strand
GCCGTGCGCGCCAATAATCGCTACAAATCCGCAACGGAACTCGCTTGTTTAAGGCTTAGTTCAGGAAAGTGCGTCGAATTGTCCGGCGACTCGCGCCAAGACATTTTGCCTTCTGCTGTTTGGCAGCATAACTACTACCGCAGTGAAATTGCGAGGATTCCACCTGGAGTCACCGGGAAAAAGTGGGCAAGAGTGCCGTCGAGATTGAGGTCACACACTCAGTGGCGGATCTTGCGAGGAACTTCCATCGTTCCGCCAGCCTGCTGGATACCGCTTGTTAGAGATGCGGCATATGAGGCGAATCGCTGTTCAGCGCTTGGGATCTCTTTTCGCAGTCGAACCGAGAGCTTGCCGGGTGTCCCTGTCGTTCGCAGTTCATGCAGATAGGCAACCAGGACTGCACGAGTCTCTTCGCTGTGATGCAAAAGGAAGTGGACCCAGGCCCAGGCTTCCAGATAGTCTGCCTTCTGCATGTCCTCGACTTTTTCGAGCGATTCAAGGCGATCGAGATCGGGCTTCCAGCCTTGCGCCAGATTGCTGGCGAGGCGCATGGCATAATCACGATTCAGGCCGCGCGGTTGCGACGTCACTTCGAAGTATTCGGCCAGGCCCTCATCAAGCCACAGCGGGACGTCCATCAGTGTGGCATGCAGGACGCCATGCGTGTATTCGTGTCGCAGATCTTCCTGAATTCGCTCACCCCAGAAGGTGAAGACCGCCAGTTCCTTGGACGTTCCCACAAAGTAGGCTCGCCGCGGCGGCAGAAGTGGATACCGCGTCTGCAGATACTGGGCGTAACGCAGTTCATCAGAAAAGAGATAGACGGTGACCGGCTGCTTCTGGACAGGCAGATTCAATTCATCGGCAATCTCGTCTCGCAGAGCATCCAGATCCCGCAGAACGGGGTGATCCTTGGGAAGCTTAAGGTCTGTCCGGACTAGAAGATGCTCATTCTCGATCGCCAGTCCTTTGGGGAGTCCGACGATGGAGGGAGCGGTGGCACGGCACCCGGTCGCCATTACCAAAAGTGCCATCCACAAAAGGAGATGCAGCCGATGGCGGGAATCCCGTCCAATGGTCGGACATCGATTAGCGAGACGACTCATGAGGTACGGTGATTCCAACAAGGAAATCCCCAGGCGATTCAAAACGGTATTTGGATTCGTTCTTCCCAGAAATGGTCAAACCACCCATGGGAAAATCAGCATACCGCTTCGAAATCAAAACCCTCGAAGCGGGTCGGGATTCTTGCAGAAGCGTTTTAGTAGGACAAGACCGATCGTCCTGAGTTCAGGCTAAGCGCGAAAGAGAGGTTTTCCGACCTCAGAACCCCCGCCCGAATTGCATCAAGCCAGAGCTCCGAGATCAATTCGAACGCCAGTAAGGGGAGTCTTGTATCACATGAGACAAACTCCAGAATGCGTTCGGCAGCACGGTAGGCGTGGGAGCTCTGCTCTAGATTCTTCGAGCGAGTGCAGCAACGAATCGGGTTCTGCTTCTGGGAATGCTTCTACGAAGCGTCGGAAATGGTAGCAAGCCATTCGTCGACGATCCGTTCAAGTTCCTCCAGCGGTACGGCACCGTTTTGCAGAATGATGTCATGAAATTCGCGGATGTCGAATTTCGTTCCGAGGTTTTTTGTCGCGCGGGCTCGCAACTCTTTGATCTTCAGTTCACCGATCTTATAAGCCAGAGCCTGGCCGGGCCAGGCGATGTATCGGTCGATTTCGTTCGTGATGTCCAGTTCATCTTTGGGGGCGTTTTCCTTGAAGAACTCAATCGCTCGTTCGCGAGACCAATCCATCGAATGCATACCGGTATCCACGACAAGCCGCACCGCTCGCCACATCTCATACGTCAGTTGCCCCATTTTCGAATAAGGGGTGTCGTAAAGCTGAAGCTCGTCTCCCAGGCTTTCGGCATACAGTGCCCAGCCTTCGATGTATGCAGTGAAATGGGTGTGACGGCGAAATACGGGAACGTTTTCTAACTCTGTCGCCAGCGCAAGCTGCAGATGATGACCTGGAACCGCTTCATGCAGTGATAACGCTGCGATTTCGTACTTCGGTCGCGTTTCCGGCTTGTAGAGATTCACAAAGTAGGTTCCGGCACGCGTGCCATCCGCCGCGGGGGGCCTGTAATACCCGGTCGTTGTATCAGGAGCCAGATGCTCAGGAATCGCTTCCACGCCATAGGGAATTCGTGGCAGCTTGCGAAACATCTTCGGCAGATGCGGATCAATTCGCTTCGAAAAGGCCTGATAGGCGGTCAGCAAATCGTTGGGATCCGTGTATCGGTACTGTGGAGCTGTCCGAAGGTGTTCGAAGAATTCGCCGAGTGTCCCCTGGAAGCCGACTTGCTCACGGATTCGCTCCATTTCTGCCCGAATGCGTTTCACTTCTGACAGCCCGATCTCGTGGATCTGCCGGGGAGTCAGGCTGGTTGTCGTATGTTTTCGGGCGAGAAATGCGTAAAACTCCTGACCATTCGGCAAACGCGAGGCTCCGATACCCTGCAGGCAGGCAGGAAAGTACTCGCGGTCAAAAAATCCCAGAAACTTACGATAGGCTGGAACGACTTGTTCGCGGATGGCAGCTTGTGCTTCACGCTCCAGTCGTCCTCGATCCGCTTCTGCGATGGAGGCGGGAATCGTGCGAAACGGCTTGTAGAACAAGCTGGAGGTGGGGTCTTCGACGATCTGCTTGCGGATCTGGGCTGGCAATCGCCGCATCACGATCTGCGGCTGAACCATTTTCGCGTCGATCCCGGCTCGCATCAGAGCAGTGGTCTGATCAACCAGTAACGGAATCGATCGCAACCTTGCAATCCAGTCTTCGTAGTCTTTGACTGTTGTGAACGACAATGAGTCTGCCACGGAATTCACGCTCTGGATGCCGTGCCGGTGATCCAGAGGGACCAGATGCCATTGAAACGGGTACTCGGCCAGGTCGACTTCGACTTGCCGTCGAAACAGACGGAAATTCAGTCGGTCAGATGGCGACAATTGTTTCTCATCGAATTCTGCCAGCTTCTTCAAAAGCTCCACTTGATGAAGATGACGTCGCTTGATGGCCACCAGACTGGTGTCGGGCCAGCGGTCGTTGTAACGCTTGTCGCCGAGATGTGATGCAAATGTCGGTGCTTCCGTTAATCCATATTCCCATTCCTCTTCAAACAACTTCGTAAGCCTTTCGCCAGAAGTCTGAGCGTAGGACGCATTCGCACAGCAAACGAACAGACAGCAGATCAGGCAGCGAGTCAGATTCATGGAGCAACTCAAACTGTGAGGAACTGAACTGAAAAATGTGGCTCGATTGTAACGAGTTCACAACTAGAATCCGTCATTCCCGTGCCAACGGGAATCTCGTAATCGTGTGGGCGGGTTGGCCCTGAAGTTTGTGCGATTCCCAGTCAGTTCGGGCAAGTTCACGTCTGCTGCGGGGACAATCAATCTTGACGGATGGGCGTCAAGCTAGCTAAATCGCATTGTGGAAAGTTTCTGGTACCACCACAGGCTCAGGATCGCACGAGGATTTAAGATGACGACGCATGGATTGCAGGAAAAGATTGCCGGAAAGACCGCCGTCATCGGCGTGATCGGCTTGGGGTATGTGGGACTTCCGCTGATTCGTGCCTTCACCCGGGCTGGCTTCAAAACGATGGGTTTTGACGTCGATCAGTCCAAGGTCGACAAGCTGAAAGCGGGCAAAAGCTACATTAAGCACATTGACAGTGCTGCTATTTCGAAACTGATTAACGACAAAGTTTTCGAACCGACGGCCGACATGGGGCGACTCGGTGAAGCCGACTGCATCATCATTTGCGTGCCGACACCACTTAATGAAAGTCGTGACCCAGACTTAAGTTACATCGAAGGGACGGCGCATTCGATCGCCAAGACACTGCGAAAAGGTCAACTGGTCGTCCTGGAAAGTACGACTCACCCAACGACCACACGGGAAAATGTCTTGCCGGTGCTGAATGCGACCGGTCTGAAAGCGGGCAGCGATTATTTCCTGGCCTTCAGTCCAGAACGTGAAGACCCCGGTAATCCCAATTTTGAAGCCTCGACAATCCCCAAGGTGGTTGGCGGATTTGACGCCACCAGTGGAGACCTGGCCTGTGACATGTATGGACATGCCGTGGTAAAAGTCGTGCGAGTCTCCAGCATGGAAATCGCTGAAGCCTGCAAAATCCTGGAAAACACTTATCGAGCCGTCAACATCGCCCTCGTCAACGAGTTGAAGATGCTCTACGACAAGATGGGAATCGATGTCTGGGAAGTGATCGACGCCGCCAAAACGAAGCCGTTTGGTTTTCAGGCGTTCTACCCCGGTCCCGGCCTGGGCGGTCACTGCATTCCGATTGACCCGTTCTACCTGACCTGGCTGGCTCGCAAGTGGGGTGAACAGACCCGCTTCATCGAACTGGCCGGTGAAATCAATACGCACATGCCTCATTACGTCGTGAACCAACTGGCGGCGTTCCTGAATGATGACACCAAGCCCATTAAGGGAAGCAAGGTCTGCATCCTGGGAGCAGCCTACAAGAAGGATGTCGATGATCCTCGTGAAAGCCCGACGTTTGAACTGATGAAACTGCTCATCAAACGCGGAGCCGTCATCAGCTACAATGATCCTCATGTCCCGTCATTGCCAAAGATGCGTCATTATCCGGACCTGCCAGCCATGACGAGTCAGGAACTGACCCCAGAATTTCTGGCTTCACAAGATTGCATCCTCGTCTCGACCGACCATTCGGCGTACGACTTCAATCACATTGTGAAGCACGCCCGCATGGTCCTGGATACTCGCAACGCCACCAAAAACGTGGTCGAGGGCCGTCAGAAGATCCGCAAGGCTTGATCGCTGATTCACAAACGAAACGCAAAAAGCGGGGCTGTGTTCGCGAGAACACAGCCCCGTTTCGTTTGTAGTAATGGTTCGTGACTGAGCGGAACCAAACAGTCGTGACGCGCTAGTAGCGTTCGGTTCGGAAACTCGAAGGAACCGGACGCTAGCGCGTTCCGGCTGATTAAAATGCGAGTCAAACGTGCGTCAGTTCAATGGGGGCATGGGGTCGGCACACTCGTCGGTACCCGAACCGCGGTGAAACAGGACCATCCACGGTTCCCGCAATCCCAGCAGCCACGCCGAAGCCAGATAGGCTACGACTCCACCTGCCAGTGGCATCCCAAGATTTATTCCGCGCGACAGTAGACCGTCACCCGGCTGAGTCCAGGCGAGCAGCAACTGACAGACGCCACTCATGGCGGCAACTGCGACAACCGTCTTTCCTGCCGTTGTGGCAATCCCTCGCCAGTCAAGACGGCCGATTCTCCGTTGTAGCAGGACGCAGGTGATCAGGCACTGGATCGCGGCGACCAGTGATGTCGACAGTGCCAGGCCGCGACCTCCCATGGGCCAGATCAACGTCAGATTCAAGATAATATTCAGCAACATGGCCCACAGGCCGATCGACATCGGTGTCAGTCGATCTCCTACGGCATAAAAGGCACGCTGCAGGATCAGCAATCCGCAATAGGCCCAGACTCCTGAGCCGTAGCACAGGATCATGTCTCCTGTCATCCGGGCTGCCGTCGCGTCGAATTTTCCATATTGAAAGAATAGCGTCGCGAGGGGGTGAGCGATCAGCATCAATCCGGCACTGGCAGGAAGTCCAATCGCCACGACCAGACGAATTCCCAGAGAAAGATCCTCACGCAAGCGGTCCGATTCTCCGCGTTGAGCGTGACGAGCGAACAGCGGGAACAGCACTGTTCCCAACGCCACGCCAAACACACCGAGCGGAAACTGATACAACCGCTGACCCAGATAGAGTGCGGTCGCGGTCCCTGAATGGAGCGGAAATGGAGGAGAACCCGGCAGCGCCATCAACGGCCCCGCCCCTTCCGTTGGCGCGAATCCCCAGGCGACGAAGCTGTCCAGAACCGTATTCAATTGAGTGATCGAGAGACCAATTACCACAGGTAACATTTCTCGAGCCACTCGGCGGATCGAGTCGGCAGCGGTTCGCCAGTCGGTCCGATAACCGAAACCACACTTCCAGATCACAGGCAGCAAGAATGCCAGTTGCAGCACACCCGCCAGCAACACGCAAATCGACGTCGCCCAGATCTGGCTGACGGGATCATCCCAGCAGGCAGGAATCACCCACCAGAGTGCTCCCAGCCAGACGACATTCAGCACGACAGGGACCAGAGCCGGCCAGATAAAATGGCCGAGCGCATTCAGCACAGCACCCAATTGAGCTGCCAGACAGATCAGGATCACGTAGGGAAGCAACAGCATCGTCAAATGACATAACAATCGCGTCTGGGCCGACAGGTCGACCAGCGTTGTCAGAAGCATCAGCGCAAGTTCAGCGGCGAGCACTAATGAACACAAAGTGACAGCCAGTGCGACAAAGATGGCCCAGGTGACTCTGGCTGCTGATTCGCGACCTCGGTGATTCAGTTCCTCGACAATGATCGGCAGGAAGGCCGTAGTTAAAGCTCCCTCGCCCAGCAGGACTCGAGCCAGATTTGGCAGTCGAAATGCGACCGTGAACGAATCCATGATCGGTCCGGCACCAAACAACGCGCCCATCGTCTGGTCGCGCAGCAGGCCGAACACTCGGCTGATCACGGTGCATAGCCCGACCACTCGCAGGTTGCGAGAGACGTGCCGAATGGAATCGTTCACGATAATGCCGTTCTGGACAACACGGTTACAGCTCTTCCTGCAGCAGTTGATCGACCGTTCACAACCTTGGTAAAAAGCCCGAGGAGACAAGACTCATAGGTCCAACGCGTCGGCAGATCAAGTCTCGAATGACTCGTCAGGCCGATTATTGCTAACGGATTGGAATTCCCGCCTCTGAAAAGAGGCGATGTTCAGTCGACTGTCTCAATGAGCATGAGACAACGGAAAGACGCGAGCCGAAGTCGCCGACAGATGCTCAGGCCGGAAACAGATGCGAATCCTCGGCTTCACGCTGGACATCATGTTTCAACCTTTCGCCACTTGATACGATCCTGAAATGCGATTTCATGTAATGTCTGAGGAATATCAATGACCTCCAGTGATCGATTCGATGTGACGTCCGGTTCGTCCAACTGTTATGTAACGCGTCTGTCTCGAAAACGCATGGAAAACTCCATTGCGACATGTATGGCACTTCTGCTGCTGAACTGGACACAGTCGACCTTTGCACAGGCGTGGCCCAAATTGCCTGATCAAAACGGGGCAGTTGAAATTCCTGCACAGGAGTGGCCTTTGCGCCCCGGCCCCAGGACGGTTCGCGTACTGGTTCACTACCCGGCGGGGAATCTGGCGAGTATTGCGCCGCAGACGGGTGTCATGCTCACCCTGCATAACTGGGGCGGTACCGACTGCGTGGGAACGGCCAACCCGACGGAACTGGCCAGGCGATTGAATGTCGTTGCCCTCTGCGTGAATTACTTGCAAAGCGGTCCGAAAGATTCGATCGAGGGTCCCGAACCGTACGACTTCGGCTATCTGCAGGCCTTGGACGCACTGCGAGCCCTGTACTGGGTCACAGCCCAATTGAAAGACTTGCAGCGACCATTTGCCGACACTCGCTATTACTGCACTGGCGGGTCCGGGGGTGGCAATGTGACATTGATGGCGAACAAGCTGGCACCTCGCACATTCGCATGTGTCATCGATATGTGCGGCATGAAGAAGTTGAGCGACGAGATCGCGTTCAATCTACCCGGCAATGGTGGTCTGAACGCCCGCTGGAGTCGCGATCCTGCCAGCCCGAATTACTTGTCACGCGATGAACAGGAACTTCGATTTATTGGGCACCCGAGCCATCTGGCTGAAATGAAACGATTAGGCTCTGCCTGTCGGATTCTGGTTGTTCATGGAGTTGAAGACGCGGTGACCTCGTACCCGCATGCGGTCGAACTGGTGGAAAGCCTGCGTCAGGCCAAACTCGATGTTGAACCGCATTTCATCGCACGCGATCGAATCGATGGAACAACGTTCACTTCAACAGGCCATTCCTTGGGAAACCGCACTCGGATCGCCTTTGAGGTGGCCGGAAAGTACCTGGAACCGGGAGGTGCCGCAGCACTGCTCCGAACAGGCCCCAGCGACTTCGAACGTCGTGAGGATATTCGCTATCGAACCACCAACGGAGAATTTATCGTCTCGTACAAAGAAGGTTTTCCGGTCGGACGATTTGAGAAGTCCGACTCCCAATAGAATCGGAAGCGTGGTAAACATGGACAGTCGGGAGAAATGACAGGCCGTTGCCACAGAGTCCTTCGCGGAGTTGCCGGTGCGTTTGTTGACTTACAATATCCACAAGGGGATTGGAGGCCGGGATCGACTCTATCGCCTGGAGCGGATCAAACAGGTGATCGAGGCTGAAGCTCCGGATATCGTCTGCTTACAGGAAGTCGATCGAAATGTCCGCCGCAGCCGGTTTGACAATCAGCCCGTGTTGTTGACGGAATGGTTTCAGTCCGCATCCCACATGTTTCAATTCAATGTCAAAGTACGGGATGGGGGATACGGCAATCTGGTAATGTCGCGGTGGCCGTTTCAGTCTCACCATCAGATTTCGATCACCCGGCATCAGAAAAAACCACGTGGTGCTCAGATGGCGGTGATCGAAACTCCTTCTGGACTGCTCCACTTGACGCACTGGCACCTCGGGTTGGCGGAACGCGAGCGAGACTGGCAGACGCGTCATGTGCTGGAACACCACCTGTTTCGCGAAGCCGCGCGATTTCCGTCATTGATCGTCGGGGACTTCAACGACTGGCGAAACAAACTCGCCAACGGGCCGTTCGAAGTCCACGAATACCGGCAGGCCACATCACCTCCGTCGCGATTTCGTTCGTTCCCCGCGTGGTTGCCCGTCTGGTCTCTCGACAAAGCCTTCGTCCGTGGCCCGATCGAAATCACACGAGCCCACATCGTCCGAGGGCGAATGGCGCGCGATGCCTCGGATCATTTGCCGCTCGTGATTGATTTCAAGCTGACGTAAATTTTGGCGTCACATTTTAATCCGGCGCCGGACATCAGAGCCAATGCCCATTTTGAAATGCATGAGTCGCAGCGAGGATTGGGCGAAGCCGAAGGTTGTTCGGGAACACATCTATTTCGGATCGAGCAACGACACGCAGACCAGTTCCTTATCGGTTCTCGCATAGACGCGTGTTCCCGCAAAAGCAGGATGAGGCCACGTGAAATCGGTAATTCGCGTTCGGCTTTGCTCGTGATATCCTTCGGGGGAAAGACGAGCCAGAATCAAATCCCCTTCTTCGTTGAGAATGATGGCGCGGTCGGAATTACCCAGCCAGATGAGCGAGGCATGTGGGTTTCGACCGCGAGGAGTCATCTGATTTTTATCGTCCCAAAGTTTCTTGCCGGTACGCAATTCGAAACAGGTCAGGCCATACTGCTTATCCAGCAGGTAGACATGTTTGTCACGATACAGGGGTTGCGACATCAGGCCTCGCAAGTACCTGTTTTCCTCCCATACCATCGTCGCATCGGTCGGGGAATTGCCAAGCTGAATGGCTTTGGAGCCATGCCAGTATCCGGCGACGAATACCATGTTCTCCTGCAGGATCGGCTTGGCGATCGAGACGCCATAGGTGATCTCGTACGGGAATGACCACAGCGGCTTGCCGGTGCGAGCCTCCAGTGAACGGATATGGCTGGGTGTCCAACAGACGAGTTCATCCTGGCCATGAGCATGATGAATCAGGGGTGTACAGTAGCCTGCTTCGTCCCCGAGACTTCGCCAGACTTCGCGTCCTGTCGCTCGCTCGATCGCGATCACACTCGATTTTTCACCTCCTGGCTGCAGGATCACCCAATCGCCATAAATCAGCGGCGACGCTGCATACCCCCATGTCGGCAATCGCCCCCCGAAATCTGTCAGATAGTTCTTGCTCCAGATAGCTGTGCCAGTCTTGGCATCAAGGCAGCGAAGATCTCCCAGCGCACCAACAGTGTAGACCTGTCCCGCATCAATCGATGGTGCCGCGCGAGGCCCGTTTCCGTAATCCAGCTTCCCATAGGTTACGGGGTAGGTATGTTCCCAGAGCGATTCCCCTGTCGCCGCGTCAAAGCAGAGAACTCGTTCCACTTCCGGGTTGGTCTGACGATCCATCGTAAAGACGCGACCGCAGGCGACACTCACACCGGCGTAGCCTCCGCCAATCGGTTTCTTCCAGACCTGCTTTAAGCCACTGGAAGGCCATTTCTCAGGAAGCGCGGGCCCATGCCACGTTCCATCCCCACGAGGTCCACGAAACTGTGGCCAGTCGGTTTCGACCGGAATGGGACGTTCAGGGTCTGCTGCAAGCAGACTTCCGGGGGCAATAATCGCGATTGCAAGAGCAAACAGACGCAGGAACACCATATCACGATTCTCGACGATTTCAGGGACACGTTTTGTGGTACTGTACCATTTAACAGCGTGACCGTTGAACTCGCCAGACTAAGCGGAATGTGTGGCGGCCTGCGCGAATACGTCAGTCACACCAACGACGTGCGTGAATCAATTTCGTGCTGAAAAGCAGTACCTGTTTCGTACCGATTCCGCGAATGTTAGAATCTGAAATTGGTGCTCCCACCGACCCCGCAGAATTTGATTCCATCGGGGGTTTCAGAACGCTTCAGGAACTGGCCTCATGACCAAACGAAACCTCCTTCAAGCCGCACTCACACGAGGATTGGCACCTGAGGGGGATCTGTACGAAGAGTTGACGGAACTTGGGGATTACGAAATCGATTCACGTGCCGATGCCGAGGCCTTAACGGAGGCAATGTCCGAATTCGTCCAGCGCCCGCTCGACTCTGACGAGGCCGTTTCTGCGTTTCCCGAGCTGACGCGACTGTTTCAATCCGTCACATCGGTCGAGGCTTTTCGGTATCTGGCATTGCATGGGATACCACTGCTTATTGAAGCCTACGATGCTCGGTTGATTGATCCCGGCGAATGTGAAAACGATCTGTTGTTTGCGTTGAAGATTTTCGCTCGTTATGGGACGGAAGTGGGACTCGAACGAATCGTTAATGCGGCGTTCAGCATGGCTCTGCAGGATGGATTCCTGTGGTCCGTGATCTTCGAGCAATTGAGCGACACCGATCCGGCCATTCGCGATCTGGTGAAGCGATTGAGTAACCCGCTGCCCGATGGATTTGTCAGTGTGGCGCTGCTCGATTGGGTCAATCGTCTCTGCCGCGACGACGTGGTTTCCAGCCATCCTTTCAATACTGTTGCAGGGATTGAAAAGCTGCGAGGCTGGTTGACGAGCGTTGATGAAGATGAGTTCACTTACGCCCATGCATCAGCGGCCGCGTTGCCGTTTATCAATGATCCGCCGCGATCAGAGTTGATGGCACTGGCCATGGACCATCCCGATATCGGGGTTCAGATGGAAGCGGCCTGGGCCACGGCGTACCTCGGAAGCGATTCCGGAGTCAAATTCCTGGCTCGTCTGTGTCTTGATCCCAATCTGGCAATCACCGCGCGGACCTATCTGCAGGAACTGAAGCGATCAGACGCGATTCCTGACGAGGCAAACGATCCTGATTTCATTGCGATGGCCGAAATGTGTGATTGGCTCGCGCATCCCCAGGAATTCGGACAGGCACCGGACGAGATTGAATTGTATGACGCACGTGAAATGCTGTGGCCTCCGACCAATGACTGGCGGCCCCTATGGCTCTTCAAGTACAGGTATCATTCGACGGATGAAGACGAATCCGAGACCAGTGGTATCGGTATGACAGGAAGCATCACGTTTTCGTTGATGGATGAAACCAGCCCCGAAATGACGGCGGACGACATCTACGCCCTCCATTGCTGCTGGGAACTGGAAGCCATCGAAGACCCGCGGGCTCCGTCCGAACGATCGATCGAGGCGGGGCGACAGTTGATCGATGCGGCTCAGCCGGACCACATCGACGACGATGAAAAATTCTGATACGCCAACGTCATCGAAAGTTTCAATCAAGGATATTGGTCATGTCAGAGATCACGTATCGCCTCGGTAACGATCTGAACCTGGATGACGTCGTGGAGTTGCTGAAGGCCACTTCATTGGGGGTCCGCCGTCCGATTCATGATCGAGCTGTGATTGCCAACATGATTCAGCACGGGAATCTGACGGTAACAGCCTGGGATGGCTCGCTCCTTGTCGGAATCGCCCGCAGCTTGACCGATTTCAGCTTCGTCGCGTACATGTCTGATCTGGCAGTTCGTGAGACCTACCAGCGCCAGGGAATCGGCAGGGAATTAATTCAACGGACGCGGGCTGAACTGGGACCGGCCACAAAGTTGGTCCTGCTGGCAGCACCAGCAGCCGTCGACTATTACCCACAACTCGGCTTCACTCAGCATCCATCAGCGTGGACACTGGATGCTCACGAACCGTTGCTGTGAAATCACGAATTACGCAAGTCGGGACGACTGCGTCCAGATCCTGTTGCTGCCCAAAAGTCGCGATGAATCTGTGAACTTCGACAGCACGGCCGACGAAGAGGTTCCTGGCGATCACATGAACTCGTCGTCGTCTTGGAGGTCTGTTTCGGTGATGACGCGGTGCTTGGCTGCGTGCAGGACGTTCAGGGCCGTGTCGACGTCATCCACATAGATGGCCACTGCTGCCCGGCCACGGTGGCGGTACAGCAGTGGATAGGCGTGGTGAATATTGACTTCGGCTTTCATCAGCGTCGTACAGACATCGTGAAACGGCTGGTCCCCTTCAGGGAGTTCCACGCCAACCACGTCACTTTCACTGAACAGAAAAGCCGAGAGTTCGAGCTTTTCACGAGCGCGATCCGAGTTGTTAAACATCAAACGAACCATGGCAAAGTCGACGGAGTCGACGATGCTCATAGCCAGGACTCGGGTGTCGATCGATTCGACATGCCGCATCAAGTCGTTCAGACGACCGACGCGGTTTTCCAGGAAGACGCAAAACTGACGCAAACAGGGCCACGTGCGGCCACGCATCGTTTCTGCATCGGTAAACTCACCGCCGCTGAAGCTGCTGGACATTAACCTGATTACTCCGTTTGAGGTTTCTGGTCCTGTTCCAATGGGACCTCGCTCGCATCTTCCCGGTCGTTACAGGTACTGGTTGATGATGTTTTCGAGGTACTCTTGACGGCCCGATTCGTTCGGGTCCAGCGTGTGCTTGGCCAGCACATACTTTTCCAGCGTTTCGAAGTTGGCCGCTCCCTTTTCGATTTCGGCACCAATTCCGCTGTCGAAGCTGCGATAACGGTTCTTGACGAAGTCTTTCAGCACACCATCCTTGCGGATCGCAGCCGCGATCTTGGCACCGCGGGCAAAGGCGTCCATGGCACCGATGTGAGCATGGAACAGGTCAACGGGCTCAAAGCTTTCTCGTCGCACCTTGGCGTCAAAGTTGACTCCACCGGGGGTCAGGCCACCTTGTTCAAGAATCACCAGCATACATTGCGTGGTCAAATAGATATCGGTTGGGAACTGATCCGTATCCCAGCCGAGCAACAGGTCGCCAGTGTTTGCATCGATGCTTCCCAGCGCTCCCTGAATTCGAGCATATTCCAGCTCGTGCATCATCGTGTGCCCGGCCAGCGTGGCATGGTTGGTTTCAATGTTCAGTTTGACATGGTCCATCAATCCATTGGCGCGGCAGAAGTTCAGACATGCCGCAGCATCGAAGTCGTACTGATGCTTCGTTGGCTCTTTTGGCTTGGGTTCGAACAGGAACTGTCCCTTGAAGCCGATTTTCTTGGCATAGTCGACTGCCATATGCATGAACCTGGCAAGATGATCCAGCTCACGCTTCATGTCCGTGTTGTACAGGTTGTGATAACCTTCGCGGCCACCCCAGAAGACGTAGTTTTCGCCACCGAGTTCCAAGGTGACTTCCAAGGCCTTCTTCACCTGGGCGCCGGCGAATGCAAACACATCGGCATTACAAGTCGTCGCCGCCCCATGCATGAAGCGTGGGTGTGAGAACATGTTGGCTGTCCCCCACAACAGCTTGATCCCTGTTCGCTGCTGAGCGGCTTTCAGTGCCTTAACGACTTCGTCCAGATTCTTGTTGGTCTGTGCCAGTGTGTCCCCTTCTGGAGCCACATCGCGATCATGAAACGCGTAGTAGGGACAGCCCAGTTTTTCGATGAACTCAAACGCTGCGTCAACTCGCTTGACGGCATTGGCAACAGAATCTGAACCATCATCCCAGGGACGCTGCAAAGTGGCTGATCCGAAGGGGTCGCTTCCTGTCCCGCGGAATGTATGCCAGTAGCAGACTGTGAACCGCATCAAATCCTTCAGGCGATGGCTTTCGACGATCTCATCGGGATTGTAGTGCTTGAACGCCAGTGGGTTCTTGCTGGTCGGGCCTTCGTACTGGATCTTGCCGATTTCTGGGAAGAACGACATGGGTCGGTTGCCTGTGATCTGGAGGTCTCGTAGTTGGTAGTGACAAGCATCCGACGATGCCCGATCCGCCGACGCTTCCAGAAATCACCCGTTACTCCGTAGGCCCGACTGAGGGTCCATTATTCCAATAGACAGAGTCTGTGGAACAAAAGACCTTCGGTCGAAACCGTTTGTGAACGAACGGGCGTAATTACTTCTGAGGCGCCGACCGCGATTTTAGCCATGGTGTGCCCGAGTATCAATTGACGAGAATCGACTTGGCCTTTCGACTCGTCAACCACTTCTGATGTGACATGTTCATGAGGTTGCCCATTGACCGAGAATCCCATGCAGGGCCCATGCCTTTTTGAAGCTGGGCAGGATGTAGGGTGGGACCAGTGGCGCTTCGCCGCGCCGGCCCACCATCAATTCTCGACGTTTCCTGATGGTGGGCCGGCGCGGCGAAGCGCCACTGGTCCCACCC
>JBAWWJ010000206.1:0-14903 GCA_037146815.1 Planctomycetota bacterium | reverse complement strand
ACTAAAAGGCTAATGTCCTCGAAAACCTCATCCCCCCAAAAAGTCGGATGAACCGTTACTCCATGGGGGGCAATCTCACGATGTATGTCGCTGGGACGGATGATCGCGTGAAAGCTGCGGTGCCAGGCGTGGGCGGTCAGGGCTGGCGCTGGCAGTCGCATGAATTCATCGGCGGCAAATCACAGCAGGAGCAGATCAAAGGGGATGTCGAAGTCTTTCGACACACCATGAGCTTTGAGAGTTACTCACCACTCATCCGCTGCCCCGTGCTACATCGCAGCGCCACGAACGACTTCCACGGCTGGATGGACGACGTGTATCGCACGAATGAGCTGATCGAAGGCCAACCCACACGCTACAGTTGGGTGCCGCATATGAACCACCATCTCACCCCCGAGGTGGCAGTGACGATGCCGCTGTGGTTTGATCACTTTCTGAAAGGTGGCCCGGCGTTGCCGGAAACCCCCGTGAGCAGAGTCACTCTCACTTCACAACCGGTGCTGCGCGTCACACCCGATGCCAAAACTCTGCCTGTTGCCCGGGTCGAGGTTTACTACAGCGTCGATCCTGACCCCCGCGCACGCTACTGGCGTAGTACGAATGTCATTCGCGAAGGAAGCGACTACCGTGCAACCCTTCCACTGCACTCACACGATCTGCCGCTCTTCGCCTTTGCAAATGTTGTGTACAGCCTGCCCAAGCCCGAATCACTCGCCGCCATTCCCGGCAATGCCAAACCAGTGACGGAGGTTTGCATCAGCAGCCTGCTCCACTCGCACAGCATTCCTGAAGTGAAACAGGCCGACCCCCAGCTCACCGCGAAATCGACCACGCTGATCGAGGACTTCGCCCACGGACTGCGTGACTGGTATGTGCTGAATGCAGGCAATGCAACGCATCAGCAGTTCTGGACTCGCAAGGTGACCGATCCTCTCTGGCGAGGCCCGGACGGCTCGAAGCTCCTGATCACGCTCAAGATGCCTCAAACGAATCGTATGCACATCGTCCTTCAGCAAAACGAATGGCGCAGCTACCGTGGCCAGCGCCGGACATTCGTCTGCTCGAGGGAAATCGAAGACGCTGATGCCGAACAGACTCTGACACTCGCGCTGATGGACTTCGGCTCCCCCGACGGCCCACCAACGACCTGGGCTGAGATCGACCAGCTTGGCCTCTGCGCCCACTTTGTCGCCCAGGGGACATCCGCCAACCAGGCCCCGCTCTGGAAAGGGGCCGCTCCGACGTTTCTGCGTCTGGAGTGGAAATCGAATCCTTGATCAAATCGTGCCCGCTCTCTGAATTGACTTCTTCGCAGGACCACTCGCTTCCATGAATACTCCGCAATCCCAGCGTATCGGTATCGTTACCAGCGGTGCCGAAAAACTGGCTGACTACTTCCCCACGACTGCTGAGCCGGATTTCGTGCCAACCGAGCCTCCGTTTACACCTGACGACCAATTGCTGGTCGATGAACTTCGGCAACGCGGCCACCAGGTCTCCGCCGTCGTCTGGGGAGTTGAAACATCGCGGTTGGCAGAGCAGTTTGATCGCCTCATCATTCGCTCCCCCTGGGATTACATGGATAGCGACGAGCAGCGCCAAGGTTTTCTGTGCTGGCTCGAACAGCTCGCCACAACGAGACTTGTCGTAGAAAACGAGCCACAGGTGATGCTCTGGCTCATGGATAAACGATACTTGCTCGACTTTGCGGCGGTCGGCGTGCCGATCGTTCCCACTCAGTTGATCTCGATTGGCGAGTCGTTTGATCTCGAAACTTTTGTCGAGCAACACGCTGCCGCCATCATCAAGCCTGCCGTGTCAGCCGCCGGCGCGGGATTGGAATTCCTGCCTGATCGCCAGGGTGCTCGGGCGTTTCAGGCTGAGTTTACGGATCGCTGTCAGCGCGGGGCTCAATTGGTACAACCCTTTCTGCCTGAGATTCAGACGAACGGCGAATGGTCGCTCGTCTATTTCGGCGGAGAGTACAGTCATGGCATTCACAAGCTTCCCGCTTGCGGCCAGATCATGGTGCATGCCGAGCGTGGAGGTTCGCTCCGCTTCGCCGATCCACCAGCAGTCGTGCGCGAGTTAGGTGATCAGGCTGCCGCCGCCGTTCCGCGTGTATTCGCTCATCGCAACGGCAGTCCATGTCGTATGCCGCTCTACTTGCGAATCGACGTCATCGAGACTGCCCGCGGCGGACTTCTTTCCGAATGCGAAGGAGTTGAGCCCGAACTCTTCTTTCGTGCTCGACCTGGCAGTGCTGCCCAATTCGCCAGATTCATCGAAAGCGGGTCGACTTAAAAACGAATGAGGAACTGAGTGTGAGGAAAGTCGCCCGCGGCCAATTCAAATCCGCCCCATGGCAGGTGTGGCCTTCACGAAATTGAAGTGGCTCGCCTTTCTGGAGGAAGGAAGAATTTTGGAACACAGATCTTCGCTAATTCACGCTGATCCTGAACACGAGGATGCAACCCCACAGTATGTGTCGTAACAGCATGCTTCGAACGAGTATTCCGTCAAAGCCGTTTCTTTCTCTGTCTGATCAGTGGAAATCAGCGGAGATGAGTGTTCCTCATGTCGACTTCGACACCGTGGGATCGTCGTTGGTCGCAAGACTGATCGAGTTGTGTATCAACGAGAGTCGCGAACCACGACTATGGTCGCGCACGGCTCACGGCTGAACTTTCAGGATACCTGTTCCTCGAAGGAAAACTGGCGACGTTGCCGACCCATACATTCCGGGTGGTTGGAGTTTGCCGTCGAGCGTCAGCTTCTGAATTTTGACTTGCCCCTCGAACTTCAGTTCCAAGTCCGAACCGCTCGCGATGTCGATGTCTGGGTTGACACCAAGGCTGTGCTCGTCAGTGATGCAGAGCGTTCCTTGTGTCACCTTCATCAGGCCAGAAAAGGTGTTTCTGCCCGAAAGCGTCCATTTGCCGGAATCCGATTTCGTGATGGCTGTTTTCGCTTTGCCAGTGCGGTCATGTGGATCGGGGATGATACCCTCAATCTCACCGGTACCTTTGGTGTCGCCCCGGAGCACGACGGTCTTGTTCGCACCATAACCGGAGATCAGAAGATCGCTGGTGAATTTGAAAAGGCCGGTGCCTGATTGGTTGAACGATACGATGGAATTCTTTCCGGCCAGATTCATCACGCGGTCGGAAGTTTCGCCAGTGCCGGTGTAGATCAGGGCGCACTCTCCGTCTTTGCCGTCCTCGCCAATAACGATCTCGCCGGACTCAATGTCCATCGGTACTCCGAGGCTGCTGCCAGGTTTGCGCATTCCTTCGGTAAAACTGTTGAGCGATGCAACGCTCAGGGTTCCGCTCTCAAGAATCGTCTGACCCGTGTAGGTGTTGTTGCCGGACAGTTGAATCGCGCCCGGCCCGCATTTCCGAATCAGAAACGCACCGCCACCTGGCCCCGATGAATCGCCGATGTTGGCGGACACGGTAACGAGGTTACTGGCATTGGCGGTGTCCAGCGACAAGACTGAACCGCCCATCAAGCCATTCTCATTGACCGACCGGGTCAGGTTTCGCAGCAGCGTGCTGACGTGCTCGCCGGTGAATTCGCCCGGGCCGCCGACATTGAGACGGAGCGTCGCTGCGTTGTGGATCGTGAGATTCGCCGTCGTCCATTTGGTGGGATCCCCGTCGTAAAGACCCGCGGCCTTTTTCACGATCAGGGTGCCTGGAAAGACGGTGGTCGGTCCGGTGTAACTGTTCGCACTCTGAAGTGTCACGGTGCCGCCGGGAACCATGCTGAGATAGGTTCCGTTCCTGCCAAACATCGTAAATCCACCAAGGCCGCTCATAGTGCCGGAGATTGTGCAATTCCCAATGAGACCGGCGATTCCGTTGAGCGTTATGGGACCGCTCAAAGTGCTGTGAAAGAGCATACCCTGGTTGATCGTCACCGGGTTGGCGAGGTTGCTCTCGGCGGACAATGTGCCGTAGTTGTTGATGATGATCGGCCCTGTTCCCAATCCATGCGTTTTCCTCACGTTGATCTTGCCGCCGTTGATGATGGTTCCGCCGCTGTAGGTGTTCGCGTTATTGATTTGCAGGATCCCAAAATGGACGTCATGGAAGTTGATACCCGCGATATTGGAATCACCGGAGCTATTCAGAATCAGGGAGTGACGACCTGAGATCACCTCGTTGAAACTGATAAAGCAATTGGGGTCCTTGTCAGGACTGGTCTTCACCGTGAGGTCGTCCTGAAGACTCACAGGAACATTAATATCAACTCTCTGGCACTTACTCGCGTGGATCACCGGAGGAATGTTGTTCGCGACATCTTTGGTGAAAGTCAGGCCGGTTCCACTCAGGATCAAGCCCCCGGAACGATCCCCCAGGACGAGTTGGTTCAGTAGAAAACCCGCCTTCAGATCGTTCGTCGCCGTGCAGGAACCCCCTTGGTTGAAGCTCAGAATGTAGTCCGACTGACCCGCACTGACAGGCGCAGTCCCGCTGCCGGCTTCGTTCGACCACTTTGCGGCATCGCTCCAGTTGCCACCGTCCGCTTTGCTCCACGTGAAGGCGTTTGTCTTGTCGCTCTTCATCACGATCACCGTCACTGTCTGTGATGATCCATCCTGAGCGGTGATGGTGTAGGACTGAGGTTTCGTGAAGTCTCGAGCCGTGCCGGATTCTGGAGTTGACGTAGCAAAAGGAGGGAGCGTGAAAACAGGTGCCAACGCCGTCACGTCGGTCGTTGTCGGAACAGTCGCAGCGATATGGTTCCGCGAAATGGCGGTCGAAACGGCTCCCGGCAGCGTGAAGGTGAGCAACTCCTTGGCGCGGCTGACGGCGGTTCGATTCACTGTCACCACGTAGCTTTTCGTGGAGCCATCTTGTCCCGTCACGGTGTAGGTCTGTGGTTTGGTGAAGTCTCTGGTCACACCAGACTCCGGAACGACGGACGCACCGGGTGACACCTTGACCTTGGGCGCGAGAGCCGTGACTTCGGTGCCGTAAGGAACTGTCAGATTGATGGCGGTCTGGAAAATCCTGGCTGGCGGCAAACCCGGAAAGGCGAATTCGTGAATGTTCTTTGCGACCGCTTCAAATGCTGGCTTGTCGTCTTTGTTCAAGAGAAGCGGGGGCAAATTCTTTGGGTCGCGGACAGTGTTCGGCAACTTGATCGCTTGAGCCGGATTAATGTACTTCGCCATGTCGCGCAAGGCGATGCAATGGTAATCATTGTCCTTCAGATACTGCATCATCTGCTTGAAGGTTTCCGGCTCAAGACTGACCCCCGGATGTTCCATGTCGGGCACGCCGTGAAAGCAAAACACGACGACCATTCCTTGCCGCGCCAGTCGAGCCTTCCTGGCAAACGCCTCGACGGTAACCCCGTCACGGATCGTGAACGACGGCACGTCAAACGGGTTGTCGACAGTGGGTCGATAGGGCCGCTCGTGGCCTCCGCGACCGAACGTGTAACCGTGCGTGAAAAGATCCTGATAGATGCTGGGTGCCGCGTGATAAACGGGCCAGCAGACCGTTGTCGGCTTGGGTACGTGGTGTGAGATCAACTGATCTTCCATCCGCAGATAATTCTCCAATCCTCCCCCATGCCCAAGTGTGTGATTGCCGATTTCGAAGCCAGCATCGGCCATGGCTTTCATCTGCCGATAGGTCATGTACCAGTCTTTTCTCGTGCGGAATGAGTCGAAGTCGCACACGTAAAACGAACCTCCAAATCCCAGTCCACTCAAGATGGGAGTCACAACGGTCGCGTGGCTTGCCGGGGCGTCGTCGAACGTCAGCACCACCAACTTGTCGGGAATCGGCTTGAGCAGAATGTCACGTGCCTCGGGCGGCGAATCGGGTTCGGCAAGTGCCTGAACCGGCAGAGCGAGAGCGATCAGCAGAGTGGCCAGAGCGAATCGAATGGTCGTTCTTGGGGGCATGCTCACTGGAAGGCTTCCAAATTGAAGAATCCGAGAAGTCAGATTTTGAACGCCAAGGCGAGTTTGAAGGCTTGAAGAGACCGTGTCATACCAATTTAGAAATGTCACAATGGTGGCGATTCTGTAGACGGGCTGTCTGAAAGTCGCATGAGCCCTGACGTTTGTGAGCCGCAAGGCGCTAAAACAATTCGTTGACGACATTTCCTTGCGGGAGCATTTTCATCGGGCGGCCCTGTGCCATGAATTCCGCTTGCGGATCAAGCCCCAGGGCGTGATAGACCGTCGCGACGAAGTCGGGGACCGAAACGGGTCGTTCCGCGGGGACCGCTCCGAAGTTGTCACTGGCACCGATCACGTGACCTGTCTTAACACCGCCACCGCCGAGGGTCAGGCTGAAGCAACGCCCCCAGTGATCGCGGCCTGGCCCTTGCTTATCCTTGTTGAGTTTCGGCGTGCGCCCGAATTCGCCCGCCGTAATGACCAGTGTGGTGTCGAGCAACCCACGGTCGGCGAGATCGTTTAGCAGTGCCGAATAACTGCTGTCGTAGATTGGTAACTGCCGGTCCAGATGCGAGAAGATGCCCCAATGATGATCCCATGCGTAAATGCCGGTATCAACGTAGCCCTGAATTGTCACAAAACGCACACCAGCCTCGACCAAACGGCGCGCCAGCAGCATCCCCTGTCCAACTCGATTGAGTCCGTAAGCAGCACGCAGGTTGTCGGGTTCCTTTGAGAGATCGAATGCTTCCTTCGCCCGTCGTGATGTCGCCAAGTCGAGAGCCTGCTCTCGAAACGTGTCATGAGAGATTGAAAGCTCAAGACGCCTCTCTTGAGCAGCCTGGTAGCGATCGAGCGACCTCAGTAGTGACGTGCGACCGGACAGTCGAGCGGCGTCGACATTGGTTGCCGCATCGAATTCTTTCACCGCAAAGTCCGGCGAATCCGCATCTTGGTTGATGAGAAACGGATTGAAAGTGCGCCCCAGGAATCCGCCGTAGCCAGGAGCGCTGTGAGCGGGATGCTTCATGTTTCCCAAATGGACAAACGGTGGTACAGGGGCCTGCTGCTTTTGGTGCCAACTGAGCACCGCACCAATGCCCGGCGCCTGGACGTTCTTGTCCTCGGGACTTCCACACATGATGTGGACATCACCTTGTCCATGCTCCGAGCTATAAGAATGCATGGAACGAATCAGCGAAAACTTGTCGGCACAGCGGCTGAGCTTTGGCAATTGATCGCTCAACTGCAATCCGGGAAGGTTCGTCGATATGGGTTGATACTTCCCGCGAATTTCGTCGGGCATGTCGGGCTTCAGGTCGTAGAGGTCCACATGACTTGCCGCCCCTTGCAAAAACATGAAGATCACATTGATCGGTTTCTTCTCGCCAAGGGAGCCCTCGCGAGCCAGCACGTCGGACAACGACAACCCCAACGGAGAGACCGCTCCAATGGTAACTCCTCCGGCTTGGAAAAAATCTCTGCGATTCATCTGCGGGGTTCTCGCCTACTTGGGATTCTTCAGGAGTTCGAGCATCGCATCACCCATTGCTTTACCAATGCGATTGAACCAGATTGCGCTGCCATAGTAGTGGTAGGGACGGTCGCTGCCGGTGTGAACCCACTCTGGTTCCTTCTGCCAATTCGGGAACATCGCTTCGGCGGCCTTGTCGACCAATACGTCGACAGGGAATGCCTTGAGATTCCCTTTGAACTCCGGCACTTCGTTCATCGACAGTTGAGCCTCGCGGACTGTCAACATTCCACCGGTGGCTGGCTTCGATCCGTTCTGGCCCAGCGCGCCAATCACAAACGGCAAATTAGGCGTGCCAAGATCCCGGCGAACATCCTTGATGAAGTGACGCATGTTCGACGCGTATTCGTCTTGAGCACCGAAGATGTCATTAAAACCCTGGAACCAGACGAACCCAGTAAGTTCCAGCGTCTTCCCTTCCAGTTCAGGAAACAACTTCCCATAGTTTTCCTGCACATCCTTCACTTCCGCCAGCATGTTGCGATATGACGAGCCGTAATCTTTCTTGATTTCCTCCAGCGTTGGCAGCGGCGCGTCCTTCTTATTCTTCTCGTTATCTTGTTTGACACGCTTCTGAGCCTCGTCCAGTTCTTTCTGAAGCATCGTTTCAGGAAGTCCTGCCGACGGCGAACGGAAGAGTTTGTAGAGCGAGTGCCCACCCCACGCGGTCTTGATCAGCAAGACCGGCTGATCGAAATGGTTCCCCATCGCGGTTCCAAACTCCAGTTCAACCCCGGTGCAGCCAGGTGACCCATAGCCGACCGTGAGCGGGCCTTTGCGATCGAGGAACTTGATGAACACGTCATTGCGGACGATCCACGTGTCGTCCTTGCGCAGATGGGCGAAGAGGTCTTTGGTTTTCGCGTCGGTGGCCTGATAGTCGAGCAGGGCGTTACGAGCCTTGCCCTCCATGTTCGATTGCCCGGCGAGAATAAACACCTTCACGGTCTTGTCGGCGGCATGCACGGGCATGCTCGCGAAAGCGAGTACGACGACGAGACCAATCAGCGTGCGAATCATTTCAAATCGCCTTTGTTAGGGAAGCTGTCGCAGTCAGTGTACTCGATCATTATGGCTCATCGACCGTCCTCAGATGGCTCAATCGGGACATCACAGAATGTGAACGCCGCGAGGCCGCTTTGGCCGTAGAGCAGGTTGTCAGGGTTCCAATTGGCGCTGTCGAGGTAGGTCACGGTCTTGGACTTTGTTGGCCCCTTCAGCTTCAGTGTGATGCGACCACCGTTCCCCGAGCCTGCCACCACTTGCTTCGGTTCGCCGTCGAGGTGGAATTGACTGAACAGCGAGTCGGACCATTTGACGTGGTAGCCGAAATCGAGAATCAGTTCGTCGCGCTGCGGTGAAGTGAAATACGCCCGCCTGAGGTTCGGCGGATTGAATGGCGCGACGTGTCGATGGTAGAGATGGTACTGCATCATCGGATGCAGGAAACGAGCGAACTCGGCGTAACCGGCGGCGGGGAAGTGGCAGCCTCCCGGCGGCTTGATGCCGAGCGTTGACATCACGCTGAGGTTCGAGAACAGATTCGGCAGTGTGCGTTGCACTTCGCGCAGGCGGTTGTCCGAGCCGTTGATGCCCATCGAACACGACTTCGGCCAGATCTGGAACGTGTAGTAATGCTGGATATTCGGGTAGTCCTCTTTCCAGCTTGCGGCGAGGTCCACGAAGTACTGGCGATAAGTTTCGTAGCCATAACCCCCCGTCGGGCCGTCGGCACCTTGATCGTTCTCGCCCTGATGCCAGATGACTGCGCGGACGCCGTGAGTCAGCTTCGCTTGGTGAACTCGCCAGAGCTGCCGGCCGTAGATCGTGCTGACGTCGGTCGGATCGGCGTTGTTGCGTTGATGCTGGTCGATCCGGGTGCCGCCGACCGCTCCGTTGATGATGCAGATCGGGACCTTCTCACTCTCGACCAATCGCCGGCCGAGTTCCATGCCCCAGTAGCCGATCTCCGATTTGCCGCCGGGACTGCGCGCTTCCGCGTTGGCCCACAACTTCAGACGCGAGCCGTTCGGATCGCCCGCCGTCGCGCCGAATGTGCGAACCCAATCGCTCGGTACCAGCGGATTCTCTTTGCCAAAGTCGGTCGCGACAGCGTTCGACTGACCGATGATAAGGAACACGTCTCCGCAAACGATGTTCTTTGCGGTGTGCAACACCGTCTCTTTGTCGCCAGTTTTTGAACCGAACTCGGTGCGGTACTTGATGAGGCCCAGGTTCAGCTTTACGGACAAGGTGTATTTCTTATCGGCGGCCAGCTTGGCGGTTTCGGTCGCAAAGAGTTGATCGTCGGCGAAGACCCGCACGAAGACCGAATCAGCGGCATTGGGCAGCGTTCCGGTATAGGCCAACGTTCCGAATTGCAGGCCACCTCGATTTGGACGGTCGCGCGGGATGAACTGGTTGTCCTCCGGTTGCTCGGTTTCGGCCAGCGGTCTCGGAACCCAGACATCCTTTGAAGGTGGCGGCTCCTGCACGTTAAGCGTGATCGACTGGACGACCTTCGCGCCGCCGTTGTCGATCGCGGCGGTAACTCGCATAGCGCCGTTGCCTTGAGCACGCTTGAGGATCAGTTTTCCGGCTTCAATTCGCTTGATGACCGCGACGTCGTCGACGGTCCATTGAACGTTTACGTCCCCGGCACCTTTCGCCTGCATCGCGGCGAGGTTCGAGATCTGCGGCACGACTTCGATTGTCTGACGTCCGTCCCATTTTTCAGGCGCCTTGAGCGTAAATTCGGGTTCGGGGATGTCGTCGCTGATCGTGATCGCGATGTCCTTGGTCTTCACCTCGTTGGGGTAGATCGCTTTGACGGTCAACGTCGCGGAGAGCGGATTGTCGCTGATCGCTCCGCGATCAGTAGCGTTTGATCGCGGAACGATCAACGACTTTGCCACTCGTCCCGCGTTGAACGTGTAGGCGAATCGGTCCGTCGCCACGATCGACTGGTGTCCATCACGTTTCAGAATCCACAGCACCTTCTGAGCGCCGCCTGCCTTCGCAGTGATTGACGCATTCTGATTCTCTCCCACCACAAGCTGAGACTGCGAAACCGAAAACTCGCTGCCCGGCTGTACCAGTGAACCGACCAACGATTGATTTGGCTTTTGATTCTCATATTGCAGCTTCACCCATTCCGGCGAACGAACGACATTCGAGACTCGCACTTCATCGAGATCGCCAACGAAGTCATAGTTGTTGTACCAACCGCCGATAAACAGCCGCGCCGGAGTTCTGATATTGAGCGGCCCGCCTTGCTTGATGTTGGTGCCGTCGAGCGCGCCATTCACGTAGAGCCTCGCTTCACCTTCGCGATAGGTGTGAACGACGTGCGTCCAATCCCCGACGGGAACTCGACTGGCCCCGCCGACATTGCCGCCCGAAAAATAGCAGTCCATCTGAATGTGCGGCGGGCTGCGATATTGCATGACAACCTTGCCCTGTCCCTGCTCGTTACCCCAGGCAATCAGAGTCGTGTTTGCCCGTTCGGAACGAAACCAGACTTCGGTGCTGTGAGGGTTCGAGCCGGTGGGATAATCCGGAATCTTATCACCGCCGAACAGGCCCTTGCCGCCAGGAAAATGTCGGGCCGCGCCAATCACGCCTTGAGACGCCGTTGTGCCCGTGTCTGTGCTCGTCAAAGTGCCGGTGTCGTCTCGCACCGGATCATTCATGTGCCAGACGCTGAGATGCCCGTTCGAGGTGTTGAACACAGCCTTGCCATCGGACTCACTCGACGCGTTCGCATTGCCCCAATGGACCTTGATCTCCTGCCGTGAGTTCCCCGTGATCAACGGCACGCGTACCCAAACGCTCGCGACCCCCTTCGCCGCATCCCACTCTTCAATCTGAAATGCAAGCCGCTGGCCGGTGTTTGACGAGAACCTCAGGTCATCCCCATTCGGCTTCGCTTGAGCAAAGTCAAAGAAGTCTCGATGCAACCGCACGAGAACTGGGAACTGCTCGATTTTCGCGTCGGCGGCCAGGTCTGCCCCTTCCGGCGTTGTGATCAACCACATCGAACCAGAGTGCTTCCAGTCCTGAAAACCTGCAGCAGTAACGGCGACCGGTTCGGCCGACAGGACTGCATTCAAGTTGGCAAACAGCACGACCCACGCGGTCATCAAATACGATTTCATTTTGAGAATCCCGAGCGAACGGACACGTTTGAACGGCTTAGTCAAGTTAACAACTGAATAGTCTCCCTGAGCAAAGGGAGACATGGTTAAGATCTGACTTTAGGGAGGGCGAAGATCGTACCATCAGTCAAACCAACAAGGAAGTTGGGGATCCTTGCACGGCCTCGTACGGGCCCGGGGCAACCTTGGCGACGGGCGTCCTTGCCCTTCTTCAGGTCGCGGAGGATCGAGGCGTAGGGAGTGGCGATGCGACGGCAAATTCTGACATGGGAAAAATCCATTCGATCAGGATTGTCAGCGAGCGAACGGCATTGACATCGCGCTGGTTCTGCGTCGGATGTCCACTCGCTATCAACTTTCCGCAAAGTGATGTTGCATCCGAAAAGCTGCCTCCGCCGCGCCGGTTGGGCAGACGTTGGGCAGACCGAAGCAGTCAAACTCGGAATCTTCCAGAGGATGATGAGAAGCTGATCCGTTTGTGATTCTTCATCTGCTTCCTCATCAGAATTCAAGATTCTGGCGTTTTCGACGTTTTTTTTGAATCCATTTCGGGAACGCGAGCGAATTCATGAACGAGCTCACAGAGGAATGTCGCGACACAGTGTTTCAATCAGACCAGTGTTTCAATCAGAAATGTTCCAAAAACTCAAATGAAAGTCCCGCAATGAAATCGTTTTCCGTTCGCATGTTGATGCTCGTGTTGGTACTAGGGGTCAATTCGCTCGTCCACGCCGAAGACAAGCCGAAAGACATTGTTGATACTGCAGTTGCCGCAGGGAGTTTCAAGACGCTGGCCGCGGCTCTGACGGCGGCCGATTTAGTGGATACGTTGAAGGGGAAGGGGCCGTTCACCGTCTTCGCGCCGACTGATGAAGCGTTTGCAAAGCTCCCAAAGGGAACGCTTGAGTCTCTGCTGAAGCCGGAAAACAAGAAAAAACTTGCTGGCATCCTGACTTACCACGTCGTCTCGGGGAAAGTACTCGCTAAGGACGTCGTAAAGCTGACTGAAGCAAAGACAGTGCAAGGCTCGTCCGTGAAGATCGTCGTCAAAGATGGTAAGGTGACTGTCGATGGAGCGAACGTCACTGCAACGGATATTGAGGCGAGTAACGGCGTGATCCATGTGATTGACACAGTGATTCTGCCGAAATAGACCACTTTTGACAGGGTCGCTGGGATAGTTCGTGAGGTCGGTAGCAATACCGGCCTTACGGTATTCCTGCACATCAAGGAAAAATAGATGCCGGTACCGATACTTCCCCGCGTCGCACGGGGTGAGACAAACGCAATTGATGACTGTCTTGATCGGTACGGTGGTCTCGTCTGGTCACTGGCCTGCCGGCTTTCTCCGTCAAGCTCGGATGCGGAAGATGCGGTTCAGGAGATCTTTGTCGATTTATGGAGAAACGCCAGCCGCTTTCGCGAAGACATGGGTACGGAAGCCACGTTTGTATCAACTCTCGCGCGGCGTCGATTAATCGACCGCCAGCGAAAACTTCGTAGACATCCGGAGCCGCTATCAATTGATGAGACAGGCGTTGAATATGCAGCCCCGCAAGCCTCTTCCCACATGGAGTTGGCGGAGGATGGAGTTCGTGCGACGACATGTTTGGAAAAGCTGCGCCAGAATGAACGTGAGACGCTCGAACTTTCGATTTATCATGGGCTGACTCAAACCCGCATCGCTGATCGAACGGGCGTCCCGTTAGGCACAGTTAAGACGCTTATTCGTCGTGCGTTGACACAGCTCCGCAACTGCATGCAGGTCGGCAGCCGATTGCATGCGGAAGGAGGTGTTCAACTATGAGCATTTCAGGGATGCCAGACGCGGATCGCTGGGAAGAACTGCAAATTACACGATTGTTGTTCGGGCTTACGTTGGAAGAACAAGCTGAGTTCGACGAATTGGCCCCGAAGATGCCAGCCGAAAAGTCTGAACTCTTCGAACAGGTGGTTGCATCGATTGATGTGGCCTGGTCGGATTCAAAATCAATGCCATTGCCAGACCATCTTCGAAAGACAATTCGCTCGCGGGCGATGGAAGAACTGACAACGCAAGCGTTGCAATCTGTCGACAAACCGACTGTGGCCAATGCTGCTGTCGTTCGATCCAGCAAGCTACCTTGGATTGTCGCGGCGGCCTGCATGGTAATCACGGTACTGACGCTGTTCTCACCCCGTCAAGAAGAGCCTGGGAAAGCCGTCGTGCGCAACGCTGCCCAGCAGCGAGCGAAACTGATTTCAACCGCCAGGGATCTGGTCCAGGTCAACTGGAATGATGGTCCAACTCCGATCTCAGGTGCGGAGGGCGATGTTGTCTGGAGCCCGTTACTGCAACAGGGGTTCATGCGTTTTCGCGGGCTCACAATGAATGTGCCCACGGAGCAACAGTACCAATTGTGGATCTTCGATAAGAACCAAAGTGACAAGACGCCAATTGACGGAGGTGTTTTTGACATCACGTCCGATCAGGAAGTCATCGTTCCGATTCAGGCGAAGCTGCGAGTTCAAGATGCCTATCTGTTTGCAGTGACGATCGAGAAACCGGGCGGAGTGGTTGTTTCTTCACGCGAAAGAATGCCCCTTCTGGCCACTGTCAATTAATCAAAGTGTCGCATCTGGGTTGCAAGTGATGTCTCGCATTTTCGAGGTGATCCGATTCTGAAGAACCTTCTTACTGTTTGTTTCTCTTTTACGCGGACGTTACTCGTGATCTGCCCGACGATCGCGGCGTCAGTCGGGTACGGCGGCGACATGTCCGAGAATCTCGGCAGGATCATCAACGCACGTTGCATAAACTGTCACAATGATGAGGCAAAGCAAGGTGGCCTTGATTTGAAATCCCTCGCAGTAGAAGGGTTGCCACTCGATGCGTCCGATCAAGTCGCTTTGCGCCGCTGGGTGCGGATTCACGACCGGGTCCGCGACGGCGAGATGCCGCCCAAAGAACAACTGCCTGACGCGGAGCGAACTGAGATACTCGCTTCGCTGCGAACCGCTCTCGTTTCCGCGGAACAGAAATCACGAGCGACCGTGGGACGAAGCACACTTCGGCGGCTGAATCGAACGGAATATGAAAACACGCTTCGTGATCTGCTGGGCTTGCCTGAGTTGTCCGTTCGCGACCTGCTGCCGGAAGATGGCCGCGTGCAGGGCTATGATAAGTGCGGCCCGGCATTGGAGTTTTCAACCGTTCAGATCCAGAAGTATCTGGAAGCCGCCAGCAAGGCCTTGCCGCTCGCCGTCACACCCTATCCGGAGCGTGATGAATTGCAGTCCGCCCGGA
>JBAWWJ010000205.1:0-14970 GCA_037146815.1 Planctomycetota bacterium | reverse complement strand
CGGAAATACTACCTTATTTCACGGTCCAGTTTTGGGGGCCATCTTAGACATCACACAACGTCAGCCTGACTGCACTCGCTCCGAATCCGGACCGGAAGTGCGTCGCGCCGCGGATGATTTGTGACGAATCGCGAAAAGGATCTGTTGGTTCTGCTAAGAATTAGTGCGTCGCGCTGACAGCAGAATTGCATTTGCCAACACCGCAATGATTGCCGAATTCAGAGTAAGCCCGAACAGCGCGGGAATTAGAATCTTGCGATAACCGCATTTGCGAACTGATGCCAAAGCGAAGAGTGCGGCAACCAACCCGAAAAGAAAGAGTCCGAATCCCAGCAGGTTGAGCACAGTTTCGACCGAACGATCAGCTTGAAGAGCGATAGCGACAATATTGCACATGATCGCAAGTATCAGCAATACATATCGATTCACCGTTGTCGACGAACTGAAATCGGATGTCCGCCATGTTTCAATCACCTTCCGTGCGAGATGCATTCGAAGCCGCATGGGTTACCTGCGTACTTCACCCGTGCGTAACGCACGAATCGAAAAAACATCAGACATTGCGAACTTCAACATGCGGATAGGGCGACGGCAAATCGGAATCGTCTGTGATGCATGCGATGGCGAAGCCGATTTCGTCTTCGCTGAACTGTGCGAAGTTCTCGCCGATCCCGTCTGACCATTGTTGCATCGTATAATTGACAAGCGAACTGATTTCAGTCGCAGTCAATAATCGCTTGGTTTGATACTCAACAATCGACGTCAGCCAACGCGATTTTCCGTCGTATTCGAATCGCAGAGTGCCGCTGCGTTTGATCGTCTTCACCAGACCTTTGTCCAGTCCGGGGTCATCGCAAAGGTAGTCCGAAAATCGTTCCTCTTTGTATTGTACCCCTGATAGCGTGGCGAGAACTGCCGAATCAATGACAGGCTCGTCGTTCTTCGAGACTTCGGCGAGTCCACGAATAATCACAATCGTCATCGCATACGCTCCCTTGTTCGTCGATTTTGATTTCATCTGAGGGCGGAACGCAGTCATTCCCGCGCAGGCGCGAATCTAGCGATTCGTCGAAAAACTCGATTCGACGGTCGCCTGGGCGTGCCACACATCCGTACGAATACGTTCTGAATCGGACGCTAGCGCGTTCCGGCTGATGTGCTAAAGTGGGTCGAAAACCTGATGGTTCAGGGAGCCATCAATTCGCTGGTGCCGTTGGGGCCACCTTTACCCGTTTCGCGTGCTTTCATTTCGATGACGACTTCACTGGATGGCTTGAAGTCTTCGCGAGGGGATTGGTCGTCCTTGATCTCACGAGTGATCTTGGCACTCCAGCGAGCGACACCAAAAGGAACCTCTTTGCTTTTCCAGATGGTCGATTCCATCACCGTCCGGCTGGATGGTCGTTCCGTCGTAACCTGACCTTGCCACTGACTGGCGGCCTTGACGTTTTCCAGGCCGATTTCCGGATCAACGCTCTCTTCGACTTTGCGAAGTTCGCGGAAATAACCAACGAGGATTCCCAGCGGATAAAGCTGCAGCGCAGGTTCGGTTAAAGGTTTGGCATTCCCATTTCCAAGTTTCCGGAACCCTTTCACCAGCGGCAGAAAGCTGACGGGAACACCTTCCGCATCCACATTGGCGTCGATGACTGCGGTTTCCGGGACGAGGACTTTGTAGATTTCAGTCCCGGTCAGTCCCGTGTCGATCTTTCCGTCCTTCTCGCGACCTCGTTCGATCTTGATTTCGATCCATCGGCAGGCGGTCATCTTTTCCTTGTATTCGGCCATCTCTTCGCCGACCGACTTGATCCAGACGTGCTCGATCCAGGGGGTGATGTCGACTTTCGAATTCTGTTCGTTGGGGCGCAGTTCGCTCTGTGCGTACGTCCCCTCGAACTTGACCCATGTCCCGTCTTCGGGGAGTTGACAGACGACACCCTGAGCTTGCGCGGGGCTCGTCAGCAAACAAACAGTCACGATCAGGCACAGTCCTGCGGCGAAGGCCTTCATTTGATATTTTTCCTTCCAGACATGAAACCGTCCGAGTATCCAAAGTCTGGCAGACAAAGGCAGTTGTGGCAAGATCGATTCGCTGCTTTCAACAGATCTGGAGCCAGTTCCGCCGGCGCAATTCGGACAATTCGTACACTCGCGGTCCGTTCCACGCCTTTCCGTATGTCATTCGCATCGGCAGCAAGGAAAAACGTGGCGTTGCCTCACTGACGCAACGGGTCACTTACTCGCCCGCCAGATTCTTCGAACCAGAAACCAGGCCCAGGTCAAGCAGGCATTTGACGAGTTGCCTGGCAACTGGCCCAGCCGCCTTGCCGCCCGATCCACCGTGCTCTAGGACGACCACAAACGCAATTCGGGGTTGATCGGCAGGAACATAGCCCGCGAACCAGGCATGGTCGGCCCCCCCTGATTCCGCAGTACCCGTCTTTCCCGCAATCCGAATTTCCTTCAGATGCGTCGTCTTGTAGGCGGTTCCCCGGGGGTGATTGACCACCATGTCCAATCCCTCACGGATGTGAGCCAGAGTTTCAGGCCGCAGCCCTTCAATCGGCTGAGGTTCGGGATGCGAAAAGACCGGGCGGAACGAAGGACCGGTCCCGACAGAGACTGGACCGGTTTCGGCAGCCAGGTGCGGCGTCACCAGTTGACCGCCATTTGCCACGGCAGCCATGACACGAGCCATCTGGAGTGGTGTGACCAGCAGATCTGCCTGACCGATCGCCAGCCCCAATGTTTCGGCGGGATGCCAGCGACGCTGATTACCGCCAATGACTTCACCAGGGTACGGCAGATGTCCACTCCCTTCCGATGGCAAGTCGACACCGGTCGGTTGGCCGATACCAAACTTGCGCGACCAGTCCACCAGCATCCCTGGTCCCATGCGTCGCGCCGCCGTGAAGAAATAGACGTTGCACGACTGGCAGAGTGCATCAGCCAGTCGCGTATCACCATGTCCCAGTTTGTGATGTCGATAAATCAGACAGCGATGTTGATCGGGGCGGTCGAGGTATCCGCGACAGACAATCGGAATGTCGGGATTGACTTTACCACTCTCGACGGCAGCCACTGCCGAAATGATCTTGAACACCGAGCCTGGTGCGAGTGCCATTTGTGTCGCACGCGAGAACAACGGCTTGCGAGGATCTTCCATCAGATCTTTCCAGCGATCTCGATCAGGATTTGTCAGCAGGTTCAAATCAAATCGGGGCGCGGATGCCGCTGCCAGGATCGCACCGCTGTGTACATCGATCGCAACGATGCATCCTCCTTGAGGGATCGTTGGTTGCTCAACTCTTCCCTGATGGGATTCATCATCAACAACATCGGGCAACGTGACTTTCTGAAGTGCCTGATCCAGAAGTTGTTCGGTCCGACGCTGAATCTCTACGTCGACGGTCAGGACGAGATCGCGGCCATTTTGTGGTTCGCAAATTGTCTCGCTCGCCACAATTTCACCGCGACGATTCTTGATGTGCCGCCTGAGTCCTCGCGTTCCACGCAAGTGTTCATCATATTTCAATTCCAGACCACTGCGACCAATCGGATCACCGATATGCAAGTCCGTTTCAGGGTCGGACTGTCGTCGCTTTTTCAGTTCTTCAGCAGACAGCCGTGTTCGAGTGCCGATCAGATGAGAGGCCAATTCTCCTTGCGGATAAATTCGGCGAGTCTCCATGGCAATCTGCATGCCCGGATACCGTTCCGGATGTGCCTCGATCTCGGCTTTGACGTCTTCATTCACACCCGCAACGATTGTATGAAAGCCAATTTCCTCGACCAGTGGTTCGGAATCCATCGATCGAGCAGGAGGTTCCGTCAGTTCCTTTCGCACACGGTTCCAGATTGCCTGGAGTCCAACGGCGGAAGGAGATTGTCCTTCTTGGGGCTGAACGACTTGTTGTGAAATCGATTCCGATTCCTGCTGGCGCCTGGCTCGCTGCCGCACGACTTCGTCCTTCATCCGAGTCAGTCGCTGCTGAACGTCTGTACGAGTCCTGGCGAGTACCGCGGAATCAGTTCCTGTCAGCTTCGCGACAGTGGCCCACAATTCACTGCGTCTCTCCAGCACTCGTTGCTTTTCCTGTTCAACACGCTGCTTATCTTTCCGCTCCACTCGGTCGAGGTTCCGTAAGGCCTCAGTCCGCAACCATCGCTCGTCAGCTGGTTCCTGAATCAGGCGAAACTGGATCTGCAAGTCGTAACGCACATCTTCGCCAGCCAGGATACTTCCATCGGCTGCGAGAATTCGTCCGTGCCGGGCCGGGATTTCCTCTTCGGTTTCATACGTCTGTTCAAACCCGCTGATGAATCCTTCCTGCAAGACCAGTTGCAGTTGAGCCATGCGGATAACCACAGCGATCAATGGGATCAGCATCGCCAGCCATAAAAGCGTCAGGCGCAATCCAGGGGCGCGGTCTGGATCCCAGTTGCGCGAGGCAACGGTTTCATCAGCCAGCCAGGATGTCGCAGGACGGTTATGCATAAACGAATCGTCAGACCTCATAGGCAAATCAACGGACGGCTGGACTCCAGCGTGGTGCCGAACGTTTGACGACCGATTCGGTCGGACCGTTGCTGAATAATCGGAGTCCCAGCATCAGTACACAGGCGACAACGGCCGTCCACGCTGCATCTTGAACAGCGTCGGTCAAAATGGAATGCGGATTAGCAACGCGTCCCGCGAGGATGGCTTGCGTCATAGGAGACAGCGCCCGCCACGTAACACAGGCCAGCATCGACATCGCAATCAATGCCACCAGACTGCGCGAACGCCAGAGCGAATGAGTCAGTTGTAGGCCGAGTCCCAGCATGGCGGCCAGGCCCACCTGAATCCCCAGCCGTTCCGTAGAGAGTCCATCGAGAAGAAACCCCACGAATCCGGCCCAGACGATAGCCAATGTCGGATGGCAAGCGGCGGCAATGAAGACCAGCAGGATCGCAGGGAGGAATGGTCGGCCCATCCCCATGACATCTGCAGGAACGAGGCTGCAATGAGCAACCACGCCCAGATAGATCATCACCAGAATGCCAACGTGTCTCAGCACTTTCAGACTCACTCAAGAAAGAATGCACTACCCGTATGACGACATTTGTCGTGATACTACCGACTTGGAGCTTCGTAATTGGAAAGGGAAATATCCTTGGGATCGCGGGTTCTTGCCGTTGGCTCTGGAGGATTTGAACCAGGAGACAATCGGTCGGAGTTGATCGATGTTCTCAGAATCTGCACGTCTTTCAGATCATTTGGAACAGGGACCGGTTCCACTCGGACATACCATTCCGAATCGTTCGGACCGAGTGTCGCTTCGACCACGCGTCCGTAATACAGTGGCGTGGAAGGAAACCCGTCACGAGTCGGTGTGTAGACCGAATCGCCCACCGCGACTGAGTCGGACGAAGCGATCCCTTTCAGCCGGCATGTTGATTCACCTTGCCCTTCCAGGATTCCTTTTGCTCCGAAAACAAATCCTGAATCGGTCTGATGAATCAACTGGGCTCGACCACGATATCCAGCATCGCTGACCAGCAGGAATGTGCTGGTCCAACGTCCCACGCGTTCGATCTTGCCAATCACGCAGCGACCCAGCAGCAAGTCATCCTCGGGCGAAACACTGCCATCGCGTCCCGCATCGACGAGTGGCCTACGGCTTTTTACGACCAGTTCCGATTCTCGCACACCGCCCGCTTCGCCCTGATTCAGCAGTTTCCCCTTGCGCCATTTTTCCGTGACTGCATCTCCTAGGACGGTCGCTTCGATCAACGACGACGATGCCAACCGGGGGAGTGAACGAACCGCATCGGGCAGGGCCGCTTCACGGGCTTCGAGGTCCGCCAGTCGCGCTAATCGAATTTGTAAACCCGCTGTTCGGGCTTGTTCCTCCAGCAATTGACTCTGCAGTTGTTCGATTTCTCGCTGGCGACTTCGTTCTGTACGCGTGGCCATGTGAGCCGTTTCGGCCCTGGCGAGATTCGCCAATTGGGTGGCAGCGACCTGTCCCGGCTTGATGATGTCTGAGACAACCGCACGAATCCGCGCCGAGACTGTTTCCGGAGCGAAGTATAACCCCACCCCGGCCAGCATCAGCACACACGTTACGGGTCCACTTGCCGCCGACATTCAGATTCCCTGCACGATTTTAACCACCACAACGAAAGCGGTTGGGATGATGATTCATCACGTCTCAATTTTCGGATTCAATCAGCCGGAACGCACGAGCATCCGGTTTTAGCCGTGGGCGAGCGCCTAGTAACTTCCATCACTCGATTCCAGACTGTCCTTCCACTCGTGAAGGTGTTCGACGCAAATCGCAGTTCCCCGAATCACGGTCCGCTGGGGGTCTGCCGCCAGGCGCACGGGGATCCCAAGTTGCTCACGAAAGAACAGGTCCATTCCGGGCAGCATTGCCCCCCCCCCTGACAAGACCATTCCGGTATCCGACAAATCTGCGACCAGTTCGGGATCGCACTGCTCAATGACGCTCTTCACGCCATTCAGGACGGATTCCAGTGGCCCCCGCAACGCCTCTCGAATCTCTTCGCTGGTCACGATGGCTCGTCGAGGGACCCCGCTCACCAGATCCAGGCCCCGGACTTCACTCGTCAGTTCCTGATCGAGGGGGTAGGCGCAGCCAACTCGAATCTTCAATTGCTCGGCCGTCTGATCACCGATTCGAAGCGAGAAATTTCGCTTGAGGTAATCGACAATCGCCTGATCGAAATCATCACCGGCAATTCGCAGGGACTTGCTGGCAACAATCTCGGCCAGACTGAGGACTGCAACCTCGGTAGTGCCGCCGCCAATTTCACAGATCAAATTGGCGACCGGTTCTGCAATCGGCAGACCGGCACCGATACTGGCGGCTTTGGATTCAGAAACGAGATAGACCCGACCAGCCCCGGCCCGTTCCGCACTATTAAATACGGCGCGCCGTTCTACAGGAGTGATCCCGCCCGGAACAGCAATCACCACATTGGGTCGAATTCCGGGAGTCGTCCGGGCCGCCTTGCGGATAAAGTACCGCAGCATCGCTTCACAAAGTTCAAAATCGGTGATTGCTCCATCCTGAATCGGCTTCACCGTCGTAATGGAATCGGGGGTCCGGCCGAGCATCTGCCGGGCCAGTTTTCCCACCGCAGTTCCTCGACCGAGGACTTTTCGCGTCCCCTTCTGAAGCGCCACGACGGACGGCTCGTCCAGTACGACTCCCGCTCCCTGCACCGCAATCAACGTGTTTGCGGTGCCGAGATCAATAGCTAAGTCAGGACTGAGCCAGCGTTTAAGGCGATAAAGCATCCGTGCATCCGCTCTGCGCAATTCAGGCAGCCTCGGCGCTGACTGACCCCAACGGAGCTCGTCCGCGCCGGAGCAGTTGTAGTTTTTGCCGGTTTTCGCGGCAATACCGGTGTGGAGCGGTTAGCCTTCAGCGATCAGTTGACAGCCATCTGCATGATTCGCTTCCAAAATCGAGCGTTCATGTGGACTGGACCGGTCGTGTGAATGACGGACTCACGATTGTTGAGAGCATCTCAGTCAACGTGACTTTGGTGTGTCGGTTTGATATCAACTTTGATGAGCGGCTTGCTGGCTTTGGACTGAGATCAGGAACTGGCGAGATTTGTGTTTGAGGCAGGATTATTCCTACCCAACGTGAAGTGATTCAACAAGGAAAGACATCGTGACGGGAGACGACACCGTACGTGCGTTGCAAGCCGCACTGATTCATTCACCGGAAAACGTCCCCCTGCGAAAGCACTTGGCCGAGACTCTGCTGGGTCTCAGTCGGGCGAGCGAAGCTGAAGACGAGTTTCGCGAGGCATTAACGCGGGACCGAGACAACGTCGATTTGAAGCTGGGATTGGCTCGCGCGTTTCAGCAGCAGGGAAAGCTGTCGCACGCGATGGTGATCGTCGAAGAAATGATCAAGCAGCGCGACACGCCAGCCGCAGCCTATTTGCTGCATGCGCGGCTGTTGCTGCAGCAGGGGGACGTCGAGTTTGCCGTGACCGAATATCGCCAGGCAACTCGCGATGACGAATCGCTGCGCGACGAGACCTTTGAAACAGAACTGGGAATCGACGCTGACGAAACGTCCGAAATTGTTGATGGAAAAGTACGGGCCGCGTGGGATGGCAGCGACGACTCGGGATCGTCGGTCGCAAATTCGTTCGAGCGACCGACCATCAATTTCACAGCCGTCGGGGGGATGGATGCGCTGAAGGAAGAGATCCGGATGAAGATCATCTATCCGCTGCAGCATCGCGAGATGTTTGCCTCATATGGAAAGACGATCGGTGGCGGAATTCTAATGTATGGACCACCGGGATGCGGTAAGACTCACATTGCCCGGGCGACTGCTGGCGAGATCAAGGCCGGATTCCTCAGCATCGGCATCAACGATGTCCTCGACATGTGGATGGGCAACAGCGAAAAGAAACTGCACGAACTCTTCGACTATGCCCGCTCACACCAGCCGTGCGTGCTGTTCTTCGACGAAGTGGATGCGTTGGGTGCCAGTCGTACCGACATGAAAACGAGTTCGGCGCGGCATCTGGTGAATCAGTTCCTGGCCGAACTGGACGGTGCCAAGTCGTCGAATGAAGGGGTGCTGATTCTGGCGGCAACGAATGCTCCGTGGCATCTCGATTCTGCGTTTCGACGTCCGGGCCGGTTTGATCGAATACTGTTTGTCCCCCCCCCCGATGAACCGGCACGCGCCGATATCCTGCGATTGCAACTGACTGGGAAGCCAGTTCAAGAGATCGATCATCTTCAGGTTGCTCGCAAGACCAAGGACTTTTCAGGGGCCGACTTGAAGGCGGTTGTAGATCAGACGATCGAAAAGAAACTGCAGGACGCGATGAAAACTGGGCGTCCACTGCCGATCATCACCAAAGATCTGGTAACTGCAGCAGGATCCATTCGACCTTCGACGCAGGAATGGTTTGCCTCGGCACGCAACTATGCACTCTATTCCAATCAGGGCGGCCAGTACGACGACATCCTCAAATATCTGAAAATGAAATGAACACCTATCTGAACCGCGCCCAACTCCTGATGCAGCAACGGCGGTTTGAACTGGCGGAAGAGCAGTTACGTCTGGCACTGATGGAAGGGGAAGATGCGTCGATTGCTCACGCGCTGCTGGCTCTCTGCCTTCTGGAACGAGATCAGCTTGACAGGGCGACAGAAGAGGCTGAGCAGGCGATCCATGCGGCGCCGGACGAAGCACTCGGCTTTTATGCGATGGCTTCGATTCAGCAGAAGCGACGACAGTTCAACGAGGCTCGCGATACGATTGCGGAGGCGATTCGATTGGAACCATGGAATGCCATGCATTTCCACGTTCTTTCAGAAATCGAAACTCAAACTTATCAATGGGCACAAGCACTGGCAGCGGCGGAACAAGGCCTGGCCTGTGATCCGGAGCATATTGGCTGTAATAACCTGCGAGCGATCGCCTTGGTCAAACTGGGGCGAAAGGCCGAAGCGGGACAGTCGATTGAAGTAATGCTGTCCCGTAATCCTGATAACGCGGTGACACATGCCAACCAGGGCTGGACGCTGCTGCATCAGCATCAGCCGCTGGATGCGATGAAGCACTTTCGCGAGGCTTTACGGCTGGAACCCAATCTGGAATGGGCGCGACTGGGAATCATCGAAGCGATGAAAGCCCGTTTCTTTGTGTACCGCTGGTTGTTGACATGGTTCCTATGGCTGTCGAAATTCCCTCCCAATGTTCAGATGGGTTTGATGCTCGGATTGATCTTCGGCCGCTCTGTCTTGTCGAGCCTGCTGCAGATGGTTCCGATGCTGAAGCCGCTGGAAGTACCGCTCGCAGTGCTCTATATCCTGTTCGTCTGGATGAACTGGACGGCATCGTCGCTATTCAATCTCATTCTGCGAATGGATTCGTTTGGCAGGCTGGTGCTGAACGCCAGAGAAAAGCTGGAATCGACCCTTGTGGCAATCTGTCTGACCGCCTGCCTGCTGACGGGATCGGTATCGTTGTTCGTTGACAGGCAACTGGCTTTCATCCCCTGGCTGGTGGGACTGTTGTACCTGGGGTTGATGATTCCACTGGTCGCCGCCGTACACCAGCCGCCAAATCTCCGCAGAATGTTCGGTGCGTACGCGGCGGGGGTTGCCATCGTTGTGCTGATCGCGTCGTATCATGGATTGCACTTGTGCTACGTTCTTAACTCGATTGTGACCTTGGAAGACTTGCCCGTCGACAAGCTGTCAGAATTGGAGGCTTTGGGTGAGACGGCAGCGAGGTGGCGGGAATACTCAGTCTATGGCATCGTGATTTCCACGTGGCTGGGTGCTGGCTTAAGCCTCGCTCCGAATCGCCGCTGAAGAAATGCTACTATTTTTACGTTTGCTCCTCTGAGTCTCTGCGCCTCCGTGAGATAACGTTCAATTGGCTTCTCGCACAAAGGCACGGCCTATTTGGACGACAGCAGTTTCGTCGATTGAATCAGATCCAGAAACTCCTGACGGCGGCGATTGGTATCGGCGCCTTTCGCACTCAAGGCTGCTTCGTAGATGTCGTCGAGCGTCCAGGTACCTTTGAATTGCGACTGTTTGAGATGCATTCCAAACGCGGCGACAGCAGCGGCCCACTTCGCATCAGTGGAGGGAGCAATGTTTTTCCCTGCGATGTCATCCACCACATAATCGACGGTTTTGACGCTGGTGTCCGCTGTGGGGAGCTTGTACCGCAGCTTGACTGTGAATAGATCGTCTGCCGCTTCGGGGGGAATGTTATTCGGGGGCGCGACTGGGGCAGGCACTGGGGCTTTCGTTGCGGTGTATTTGAGCGGATCAACGCCCGGGGTCTTCGGCCATTGCCCTCTGGGAACGATTTCATACAGCGCGGTGACGGTATGTCCGGCACCGATTTCGCCGGCGTCTTTGGTGTCGTCGTTGAAGTCACGAGCCGCTAGAGCACGGTTCTCATACCCGATCAGCCGATAGGCCCCCACCGTCAGCGGATTGAATTCCACCTGGATCTTCACATCCTTCGCGACGGTGTAAAGCGTTCCCACCAGTTCTTCATTGAAGACACGGCGGGCCTCTCGCATGTCGTCGATGTAACCGTAGTGACCGTTCCCTTTGTCCGCCAGCTTTTCGAGCTTGGCATCTTTCAGGTTTCCCATTCCGAATCCGAACACGCTGAGAAACACCTTGGTTTTTGCCTGTTCTGTGATCAGCTTGACCAGTTGGTCGTCGTCACTGATCCCGACGTTGAAGTCGCCGTCGGTACAGAGGATCACGCGGTTTTCACCTTCGCCATTGAAGTGACGGATCGCTTCTTCATAAGCAAGATTGATCCCCGCCGCTCCGTTGGTTGATCCACCGGCCTGCAAGGCCTCGATCGCCTGCATGATTCGAGTCTGGTCGTGTCCTGGGGTTGACGCGAGTTTAACACCCGCATCACCAGCATACGTGACGATGGCAATCCGATCTCGCTCATTCAGTTCTTCCGCCAGCATGGTCATGGCCTGCTTGACCAGCGGCAGTTTATTCGCAGCCTGCATCGAGCCCGAGACATCGAGTAAGAACACCAGATTTGTCGGGGGACGTTTTGATTTATCAAACGTCCGGGCCTGTAGCGCGATGCGAGCGAGGTAGTGTCCACGCTGCCACAGGCACGGGGCCGCATCGGCGGTTACCGAGAATGGCTCTCCCTCTTTCGGACGCGGATAATCGTAGGTAAATGCGTTGATCATCTCTTCAATCCGGACTGCATTTGCAGGCGGAAGTTGTCCCTGAGTCAGAAATCGCCGGAGATTCGCATACGAAGCGGTATCGACATCAATTGAAAATGTCGACAACGGCTGCTCGGCCGGCGTCAGGAATAAGTTTTCGGGCGTGGCCTGATACGTTTCACCGGATTGCAGATCTGCCGACTCGCTTCTGCGAGATTCACTTTCTGGCGGAATGTATCGAAATTGCTGTTCCCGCACGAGATTGAATCTGGCCTTCTCTGTTACCTGGTGAGGTTTGGGTTTCCGACTCGCGACAACTCTGTCAGGCGAGGCCATAGATTTCAGTTCTTTGTTGAACTCAACATTGGGTTGAAGGTCCATTCTATTCAAATTGTCGCTGACATCGGTGTTATGGAGAGACGATCTGACGATGAACCCCGGCTGTTTCACGCTGTCAGGCTGGTCGACTTCTGCCTCAACATTGAAAACCTCAGGCTCCGACATGAAATTTTTCGTGTAATTGTCGGTGCCGAAGTTCGCATCCGCTGTCCGGGGGCCTGTTACGCGAGAAGCTTCGTTTGCGAAGTACGTCTCCGGATGATTGTCTGGAACGCCTAGGCCGGACTTCGCGGAAGCAGTGTCCAAAGCCATCCGCTCTGATAGGAGCGTCCCTCGCCACGCGAAAGATGTCACCGCGCCGACGAAGGCAAATCCGCAGGCAATCTCTGCACTCAGAATAGCCCAACGTCGGATTGAACGTCGTCGCGTCGAGTTCTGAGTTTTCAACGGCACAGGTTCCGAAATGACAGTAGTCAACACACCAACTTCGGTCTGAATTTGACGATGCTGAACCTCCGTAAGCCGTGGCATCGCTTCTGCTGAAAGTTCCGTACGAAGGTCTGATACGAGGCTTTGCAGTTCCGTCAGTTCCTGCTGCAGTTCTGCCGACCCGGCCAGTTGCCGCTCAACATCGGCCCGCTCCTCTGCACTCAATTCATCCAGGGCATAAGCAGTCAGGCGGTCTTCTTGAAAATCGGTTTCTGGTGCAGACATGGTCAACCTCCCCGTCGTACGGAGCAATGCGATATTAGAATTTGAAGGCAAGCTGGACTACTCGACGGAATTCCCGTCTTTCATTAAGCTGCGTAATTTTTTCAGTCCGGTGTGCAAGATCACGCCGACATTCGAAACCGTCATTCCGGTGATCTCGGCGATCTCCCGGTAACTCAAGTCGTTTTGAAACTTCAGGCGAATCACTTCCTGCTGATTCTCGGTCAATAACACCAGAAGACCCAGCAGACGATCATTCGTTTCAAGCTGTACCAGTTGTTCTTCCGGACCTGTGCCACCCGGAAGTGTTTGCAGGTCGAGTTCCGTTGCGGAGGACATCAGTTGCTCCTTGCGTTGTACATCCAGAGCTCGATTGCGACAGACTCGAAACAACCATGGAGCAATTGCCCCTGTCAGCGAAGTTCTGTCCTGGCGATAGAGTTGCAACAGCGTTTCCTGCACGACATCACGAGCCCGCTCGATGTCACCGATGATTCGACGTGCATATCTGACCAACGGACCTTCAAACTGGTCCACAACCCCCTGGAACCACTCGGTGAATTCCCGATCCATCGTCTGTGGACATCGTTCCTCAACTTCGTTGGGTACGTGCGACGATTCCACGAGGGGTTCGCGCATCTCCGATCGAATTGGTATCGGGCTGCTCATCTCTGTTCGGCCCAGGTCTTGCCCCCCACGATTGAGGAGTATTGAACGGGTTCTGGAGGAATAACGAACGAGCGTGCAGTTTCTTAGGATACGTCCCCGAAAATTCGGCTGAGGCGTGGTAATGGGGAGAATTCTCAATTTCGGGCTTCGGCAGATTCCCTTACGAAGGCATTGTTTGCCAACGTCAGGCGATCTGCTGCAGACCACAGACATCTGCGGCGTAGTTAACTCGGTCGGCAGACGAACGATGGCGATACGCCGTGACGATCCTCCCGTCGCGAATCAGGAACGCTCCTGGCATTTGCAGCCCGCTCCCCAGAATTCGTCCGAACCCGAATCGGAAGATCGTTCCAGCAAAAAGTGTACGCCAAATCGTTGTCCAACCTGCCAATTCTGCCAGAGTCCCCAAACGTAACTGCAGAGCCCGATAGACGTGCCTCCCGAGATCACTAACCTGATCGATCCCCTGACACCCGAATTTCCGTAGCATCACCTCGCCATCGGCAGCAGTCCCCATGTGGACCACGACGGGATAAGCCCCTGCCGCAGTGATGGCAGAACTTTGCCGAGCGAGGTCGGCGAGGGCTTCGCGGCAATAGGTACAACCTGAATGCCGGAGGCAGACAAGCAACAGATCCTGCCGATGCGAAATCTCGTCGAGCGTCTCACCACGCACTGTACGAGTCCGCCGCAAGACCTCGTCCAGCGGTGATTCTGTCACGGCCAGGCGGGAATCACTGACTCGTGCCGCATGCAGCAGGATGGAAATGAACGGCAACCACCAGACCAGGTCATTGGCGACGATCGTCAGCCCGGACACCCAGGGAAATTCGCCAATCGAAGCGGCATAAACAAACCCGATCGGCCCAAGAAGTTTCCCGATCAGACCAACCAGAACCAACGGCCACTGTGTCACTGGATCGCGAGCCGCCAAGGCATATCCGATCCCGTAAACCCCGACAATCATCCCGAGTCCCTGCACCAACGCTGGGTAATTCGGCGGCACCATGCCTGCCAGACGAAATGGAAGCGTCGGAAAGAGGATAACAAAAGCACCCCAGACCAGATTGTAGACGGCAGCAAACATCAGGAGTCGCGGAACCCAACCGGGCATTTGTAACGGGGTCGCTTGCTGATCAATTGCCATGGGAGGTTCTCCTGTCACAGGTCTCATCATGCTTGGTTCTCACTGACCAAAATAACCGCTGTTTTTCAACGTGATTAACACGTGATATTTGAATACTCAAACGTACCGCGGCACAATTTGTCGGTGCGATTTGATCGGTCGGCCAACTGAGGAGCCGGATTATGCCTCTGGGAATCAGCCCACTCGTCGATTTTGCATTCAAGTTGATGCTATCGAGTCACGGGCATTAACGCGTGACGATTCATTTCCTGAACGCAATACTCGGCGACAAAACACGAATCACGAGCATCGAAATCCAAAACCCGATTGTCGGCCCCAACTCTAGAAGAGATTCGGGAACTATTTCCCGAGCCGGAATTCGTGGAAGCGGCTGGAGT
>JBAWWJ010000204.1:0-15016 GCA_037146815.1 Planctomycetota bacterium | reverse complement strand
CAGTTTTAAGCACAGGAAGGAATCTGATCGAAATGGCCAGATCACAAAGCAAGAGCCCTCGCCACGTTATGGCGAGGGCTTGCAAGGTGAACGGAGAGGGAGGGATTCGAACCCTCGGTGGGCTTGCACCCACACTGGTTTTCGAGACCAGCACGATCGGCCACTCTGTCACCTCTCCAGGTGAACTCTGATGTTCCATCGCCCATCCTCGACCGATGATGGGGAGGGGATGATAAACCGAGAGTGTGTCCAGTGGCAAGGCAAAGCCGTAAATCGTGACTCCGCCATTCATCGCAACTGAAGCCTTCCCCTGATCATCGGCAAAATCGTGCTGCCACGCTGTATCCATAAACTGTTACCGATGTCTCTCGGCCTGATTGTCTGGCGTCGCGCAACCGTACTTTGCCTTGCCTGAATCGGAATCTGCGTCAACCTCGACTGAGCTCCTCTCAGCCAAGATTTGGAGTCGAACCTCCGCGAATCCCACTTTGTCTGTTTCGGCGGTACACTGGGGCATTCGGAATCGGGAGCGAATGCTCCCGTCGAGTGCGCGATTCGCAAGGCGACTCGCTTATGTAGCTCCTTCGCTCTGCGACTGTATTCTGCCAGAGTAGAAAAGTGCGGCATGTTGCCGCGATAAGATCGGAAGTCATGACGGTATCGGCAGAGATTGAAAAAGGACTTACTCGCACGTTGCTGGTGGACCGGCACCGCCTGCGCCGTCAGTGGCAGGGAATTCAAGATGCCCAGAGGAATGGCAGGGCGTTTGATCAAAACCTTGAGAAATTCCAGGCGGCTCTCGATCGCTCCTGTCGGCAGCGCGATCAGCGGTGGGAGGCTCGCCCGAAACCGAAATATGACGACGGACTGCCTGTCTGCCAGCGACGCGACGAAATTGCCGAAGTCATTCGTAACCACCAGGTGATCGTCCTCTGCGGCGAGACCGGATCGGGAAAATCGACGCAACTTCCCAAGATCTGCCTGGAACTGGGACGCGGCGTTGAAGGCTTGATCGGGCATACTCAGCCTCGCCGGATCGCTGCCCGGTCGGTTGCCACTCGAATTGCCGAAGAATTGAATGTCCCCGTCGGGCGCGAGGTTGGTTTCAAAGTTCGATTTGCGGATTCGACATCATCACAAACGTACATCAAGCTGATGACGGACGGCATCCTGCTCGCCGAAACCCAGCACGACCGATGGCTTGATCAGTACGATACGATCATCGTTGACGAAGCCCACGAACGCTCACTGAACATCGACTTCCTGCTCGGCTACCTGCACCGTCTGGCAGGACGGCGACGTGACTTGAAGATCATCATCACGTCGGCCACGATCGATGCCCAGCGGTTCGCCGACCATTTTCAAACAGTCGCGGGACATGTCCCGGTTCTGGAAGTGTCGGGGCGAACCTATCCTGTGGAAATCCTGCACCGCCCACCGGCTCTTGATGCCGATGGAAACGAGCCCGACCTGCAGCAGGCTGTTGCTGAAGCGGTGGCGCAATTGACGTCTTACGGTCCCGGCGATGTTCTGGTCTTCATGCCGACCGAACGTGAAATCCACGAGGCCTCGAAGACATTGCGAGGTCGGACATTTGGCGGTTCGAAGCCCGATCTGTTGCCGCTGTACGCAAGACTTTCCGCTGCCGAACAACAGCGAGTGTTTCAGACTTCGTCGTCGTCACGGCGCATTGTGATCGCCACGAACGTGGCAGAATCATCATTGACGGTGCCGGGGATTCGCTATGTCGTTGATACGGGAACAGCCCGCATCAGCCGGTATTCGCCTCGATCCAAACTGCAACGCCTGCCGATCGAAGCGATCTCGCGTGCGTCTGCCGATCAGCGAGCGGGACGATGTGGCCGACTGGGGCCCGGGATCTGTATTCGACTTTATGCCCAGGATGATTACGAAAACCGCGAGCGGTTTACGGCACCTGAAATTCTGCGATCCAATCTGGCGGATGTGATCCTGCAGACGAAGACCCTGGGGTTGGGGCCGATCGAAGATTTTCCGTTCCTCGAATCGCCGCGTCCGGAATCAATCCGCGACGGCTATAAAACTCTGTTCGAGTTGGGAGCGGTCACAGAGCTTCACGATCTGACACCACTGGGAAGAAAGTTGTCGCGCCTTCCCGTGGACCCACGGATCGCTCGCATCGTCTGGGCGGCGATAGAGGAGCATTGTCTGGCCGAAATCCTGATCATCGCCTCGGCCCTGGAAATTCAGGACCCGCGTGAACGGCCGTTGGAAAAACAGCAACAGGCCGATGAAGCTCACAAGCGATTCGTTGACGAGGAATCAGACTTTCTCAGTTTCCTGAAATTGTGGGACTTCTATCACAAACTGAAAGGAGATCTCTCACACGGCCAACTTCGCAAAGCCTGTCTGCAGAATTTCATTTCGTGGACGAGAATGCGTGAATGGATCGATGTTCACGCTGAACTCGTCACGATCGTGACCGAGAGCCTGGGAGATGAAGCTCGCATCCGTGCCAACCAGGCGGCCAACGCGAATTCGAAACCGGCCCCGAAAGATGGTCCGAAAGCAGCGACTGCGAAACCGATGCAGACATCCGCAGGTCCGGCAACTCGGTCTCAATCGTCGGGACCAGTCACCGAGCCGATTGGTCCCTGGGTGCGTCGAGGCGACTTCGCAGCCATTCATCGTGCTCTGTTGACCGGATTTCTCTCCAGTATCGCGGTTCGAACGGAAACGGGAGAATACCAGACTGCTGGCGGCCAAAAGGCGTACCTGTGGCCGGGGTCCGGGCTTTCCGGCAAGAAGCCCAAGTGGATTGTGGCGTCTGAACTGGTCGAAACCACGCGTCGATTCTTGAGGACGGTGGCTCGCATTGATCCTAACTGGATCGAGCCGCTCGCCGATCATCTGCTCACGCGTTCGTTCAGTGAACCGCACTGGGATGCTGAAAACCTCGGTGTGATGGCTTTTGAAAAGGTGTCACTCTTCGGGCTGGTGATCGTCCCACGTCGACGGATCGGATACGGCAAAATCGACCCCGTCAAAACTCGCGAGTTGTTCCTTCAACATGGACTGGTCTATGGCGAGTGGGGAGTTCCTGAAGATGAGCGCGCTGTGCGGATTGCGATGCCCGATTTTCTTTCACGCAACCGAGCCCTGATTCATCAACTGGAAGAACTGCAAACCCGTTCACGCCGTGGCAGTATTTTGAAAAGCGAGCAGGTTCAGTTCGATTTTTATGACACTCGCCTGCCAGCCGAAATCATGGACGGGCAACGCCTGGTGCAGTGGTTGCGGACGGCTTCCGTGAGTGATCGCCAGCGCCTGCTGATGTCGGAGTCGGACCTGGTCGAAGAAGAAGCGGCACGTGCGACCAAGACCGAGTTCCCAGATTCCGTTCAGATGCAGGGACTTTCTCTGCCCCTCACGTATCGACTGGACCCGGGTGCCGACGACGATGGAGTGACTGTCACTGTCCCGCAGGAAGGGCTGAATCAACTCGATCCGCAGCGTCTCGGCTGGCTGGTTCCGGGTTTGATTGAAGACAAGATTGAAGCGCTGATTCGAACGCTTCCCAAGGAAGCACGCCGCACGCTGGTTCCGATACCAGAAACCGCCAGTCGTGTCGCCGAAGTCCTGAAGTTTGCTAACGGCTCATTTGCCGATGCCGTGGCTGCCGGAATCGAGAAAGTCACCGGCGTCATCGTTCCAAAGTCTGACTTTCAGGAGGATCGGCTGCCGTATCACCTGCGAATGCAGATTCGCATCAATGACTCGTCGGGGGAAACGCTGGGTGCCGGCCGCGATCTCGTGGCATTGCGGCAGGAATTTGGCGGCGTCGCGGCGAGCAGTTTTTCGTCATTCGATGACCCACGCTGGTATCGCGATGGCATTGTGACGTGGGACGTGGCGACGCTTCCGGCCGAGATTGATGTGCGTCGCGGTGGTGTCATCCTCAAGGGGTATCCGACGCTGATTGACCAGGAAGAATCGGTGTCACTGAGACTGGTCGATGCTCCGGCGCGTGCCAATCACGAACTTCGTTATGGTATTCGGCGACTGATCTGCCTGACGATCCCTCGCGAACTGAAGCAGCAACTGGATCACCTGCCCCATCTCAACAATTGGGTACTGCAGGCCAAGACCTTTCCGCAGCCGCTCCCGTTTCGGCAGCATCTGACCGAATTGATTGTGGATCGCGCGTTTCTTACGGGGCAGACCCTGCCGCGGAGTGAACCACAATTTCGAGAATGCCTGCGCGCAGGCCGGTTGAAACTGGCGGAAGCCTCGGCCGAAGTCGCGCACGTGATCACCCCGCTGTTTCAGACATTCATGGAGATCCGCAAGACATGGGAAAAGACGGCTGCGACTCAATGGGCGGCGACGCGTCAAGATGTCCATGCACAACTGGGGCAATTGTTCGCTCCGGGATTTCTGGTCAAAACGCCCTGGCCTTGGCTGCAGCAGTTTCCACGCTATGCCCGCGGGATCGTCATGCGATTACAAAAGTTGACCGCAGGCTCCGGTCAGCGCGATCAACAGCACTTGCCGGCAGTTGTCCTGCGCTGGCAACGTGGTATTGATCGGCTGAAACAGCATCGCGAACGACATCTGTACGATCCCGAACTCGAGTTGTACCGATGGATGACGGAAGAGTTCCGCATATCCCTGTTCGCCCAGGAACTGGGAACCGCTGTTGCTGTTTCTGACAAGCGACTCGACCAGCAATGGCTACGCGTGGCGGAATGAACTGGGAATTTCAATGAACCGACCACTCGTCGGTGAGTCGTGAGGTTGCACCCAAATGTCGAACGTGACTGTCTTCCGCAGCTCGATCAAGGCCGAACACGCCGGTTCCTGTAGTGCGGCATGTGCGGCATACTGGATCTGATCGTAGACGTTTGAGTCCAGTTCTTTGGCTGCCTGCTCCCATTCAATGTCATTTTCTCCTGGATGGCCGAGCCCGTACCACAGCGTTTCCCAGTACGGAACGGAGAGCGTGACATGAACGTGGCAAGGAATGTTTGGGATGTCGATTTGTTTTGTCACTTGATCGACAAACGTAAACGCAGTGCCGCTGATTTTGCCAAAATCCATCGTTGCTTCGACTGCCAGCACATTCCATGACATCCCGGCACAGGCGACTCCGACTTCCATCGCCAGTTTTCGCCAGAATTCGGTCAGCGCTCGCTGAATATGACGAATATCCGACGACGACTCTTTTTTCTGATAGTGAGCGCCCGACGGATTTGGCCGTACGGTCCAGCCACCGTCCGTTCTGCCTGTCCCGCGAATCTGAGATTGAGTTGGCCGATCTGGATTATGGCCTGATTGGATTCCTGCCAGAATCTTGTCATTGGATTTATTTGTCATCGGATCAAAGCAATTGAGCCGCGAGGGTTTGAGGCTTTGGATGTTCTATCGCGATCTCAACGTCAGATCGAGAGCATTCACTTGAGTTCGGAGAATTTCAATGGCAACGTCTCCGTTGGGTCTACGGTGCTTCCCCCGTACTTTACCAGCCGAAAATGCTCAATCACCAATGTTTCAGCATCCCCGTGTCGCTGCACCGCTGCGAGAAACCGATTCCTGAGTCGAAAATCCAGGTAACGTGACTGGGATTGGCTTCCTGATTCTCCGGTACCGGAACTCGGATTACGCTGGATTACTTCGGCTGACCCCTTTACTCGGCGGGGACTCACAAGTTATCTTTGATGTGCTGGGTTGTCCCGGACTGTCCGAGTATTTCGAATTTCGGAATTTGTCCGTTATGAACCAGACTTGCCGAGATTTTCTCCATGCCGCCTTCCTCATTGGATTCCGCATGACGCACTTGAATTTGAGCCTTTGCATCGTCCTTCTTACCACTCTTGTTGCATCCGCAGCGGCGCAGGACGCCAAGCCTGCGGACAAGGTGAGCTATTACCGCCATGTTCGCCCGATCCTGCAGCGCCATTGCTCAGGTTGCCACCAGCCAGCCAAGCAGGGTGGCAAGCTGCAGTTGATCAACTTCGAAACCTTTCAGAAGGGGGGCGAGGCCGGACCGAGCTTTGTGGCCGGGAAGCCCGACGAAAGTCGAATTGTCGAATATATTTCTGGCGAGAAGCCCGAAATGCCATTGAACGCGGAACCACTCTCGAAGAAACAGGTTGAAACAATTCGGACCTGGATTTCGCAAGGGGCGACAGACGATACTCCCGCAGCAGCTCGCGACGACGTGTCGACGACCAAGCCTCCGGTTTATGCGCAGGCTCCGGTGATTACGTCGCTCGCCTTTTCGAAGGATAATTCGCTGCTTGCTGTTTCAGGATATCACGAAGTCCTGCTGCATAAGGCCGACGGAAGCGAACTGGTGGGGCGACTCGTCGGACGCTCTCCGAAAATCAACTCGATCAAGTTTTCACCCGATGGGACAAAACTCGCTGTTGCGGGCGGAGCACCATCGCTGTTTGGTGAAATCCAGATCTGGGATGTCGCCAAGAAAGAGTTGATCCGTTCCGACACCATCGGGATCGACACGCTTTATGGGGCCTGCTTTAACGACGATGGAACTCTGCTGTCGTTCGGGACGTTTGATAATCGAGTCCGTGCGATCCAGGTGGCTGACGGCAAGCAAGTAATGGCGATGGATGCACACTCCGATCTGGTCTACGGCACAACGTTTTCGCTGAAGAATGACCACGTTATCAGCGTCAGCCGGGACATGTCGATGAAATTGACGGAACTCAAGACGTCGCAGTTTATCGATAACATTACCAGCATCACTCCCGGGGCTCTCAAGGGTGGGCTCATGGCGGTTCAACGGCATCCTAAGGAAGAGCAGGTCCTGATCGGTGGCGCGGATGGCGAACCTAAGCTCTACAAAATCTTTCGGACCCAGGCGCGACAGATCGGCGACGACTTCAATCGACTGCGTGGTTACACAAAGCTGCCCGGTCGCATCGTGGCGTTGGAATTCAACGCCGATGGAACGAAATTCGTCGTCGGGAGCAGCAATGCCACCAGCGGTGCTGCCAGAATCTACAAAACGGATGTCGACCAGCCATTGGTGGAATTGAAGGGACATTCGGCAGGAGTTTTCGCAGTCGCGTTTCGCCCGGATGGGAAACTGGTTGCGACGGGCGGTCTGGATGGTATTGTCCGGTTGTTTGATGCCGAGACGGGAGCCCTGGTCAAGGAATTCGTTCCCGTCACACTTGCACCCGCCGTCGCGGGCGTCAACTGAGATTTCCAAGGAAGCAGTCATGCGTTCACTGAATTTTGGAATCCGCAACCTGTGTTGCCTGTCACTGGTTATGGCGGCGTCGACAGTCTCTGCTCAGGAGACCCCGGCTCTGGCGATCGTCAAGATCCAGACGGTGCCGGATCGCCTGGTCCTGAGCAACGTCCGTGATGCTCGCGGAGTGCTGGTGATCGGTCAGACGGCCGATGGCAAGTCGGTTGACCTGACTGACGTGGCGACCCGTACTGCTGGTGGAGCGCAGATTTCCGTCGATAAAGACGGATATGTCGTCCCTGTCGCTGTCGGGGCCACCGAACTGGTCGTCGCCGCCGGCGGTCACACCGTGAAGGTTCCCGTCGAAGTCAAGAATGTCGTGTCAATGCCGACCGACTTCATCCGCGATGTGGAGCCGATGATGGCCAAGGTCGGCTGCAATGCAGGAACCTGCCACGGGGCTCAACAAGGGCGCAAGGGCTTCAAGTTGAGCCTGCGGGGTTACGATCCGATTTACGATTATCGAGCGCTGGTCGACGATGTCTCAGGGCGCCGCTTCAATCGGGCGAATCCCAGCGACAGTCTGATGCTGCTGAAGCCGACGCAAGGGGTTCCTCACGAAGGGGGATTCCTGTTCGATGAAGAATCGCGTGCCTACAAGATCATCCACCAGTGGATCGCCGAAGGATGCAAGTTCAGCGAAGCAACCCGGCCCGTGTCGCTTCAGATTGTGCCTCGCAACCCCATTCTGGAACGATCCGGAAACAAACAGCAGATGCAGGTGGTTGCCACATTTGATGATGGCAGCACTCGCGACGTAACTCGCGATGCCATTTTTGAAACCAGTAATTTCGAAGTCGCCACCGTCGCTGGTTCGGGCCAGGTCAAAGCGGTTCGACGCGGCGAAGCCGCAATTCTGGTTCGGTACGAAGGGACCTATGCTTCCAACACAGTACTTGTGCTGGGTACGCGTGACGGTTACCAATGGAAGGATTCCCCAGAATTCAATTTCATTGACACGCACGTCAATAACAAGCTGAAGCGACTGAAGATTCAGTCGGCAGACTTGTGTACAGATGCCGACTTCCTGCGACGAGTCTCGCTGGATTTGACGGGCTTGCCAGCCACAGGCGAACAGACCCGCGTGTTCCTGAACGATCCGCGTCAGTCGCGCGTCAAACGACTGGAAAAGATCGACGAACTGCTGGATTCACCCGGATATGTCGATCACTGGACGCTCAAGTGGAGCGACCTGTTGATGTCGAACCGGAAGTTCATTAATGAACAGGGTGTCTGGGCATTCCGCAACTGGATTCGTGAGCAGGTCGCTACTAACCGGCCTTACAACGAAATCGTCTATGACTTGATGACCGCCAGTGGCAGCACGCTGGAAAATCCTGCGGCCAATTACTATCGGATCGCCCGCGAACCTCGCGAAGTCATGGAGAACATGACCCAGGTTTTTGTCGGCACACGCTTCGTTTGTGCTCAGTGCCACGATCATCCGTTTGAGAAGTGGACTCAGACCCAGTACTACCAGTTGTCTGCGTTTTTCGGTGGTGTCGGCCGCAAAGGTGGCAAGAAGACAGAAGAAGAAGTCGTTTACGACATGCGGTCACCTGCTCAAGTCATTCATGCGGGAACAGGTCAGCCAGCTGCTGCCACGTTCCCCTTCCAGATTGAAGGCATCGACCTGAGCAGCGATGTTCCACGTATCAAGCTGGCTCGATGGCTGACTGCCAAGGAAAACCCATACTTTGCCAAGAGTCTGGCGAATCGGTATTGGAGCTATCTCAATGGCAAGGGGATCATCGATCCCGTCGATGATATCCGCCTGAGCAATCCACCGACGAATCCGGAGTTGCTCGATGCGCTGAGCAGCGACTTCATCGCCAGTCGATTTGACTTGAAGCATCTGCTGCGGACGATCGTCAGTTCACATACATACCAACGCAGCTTTGCGACGCATCACTGGAACGAAGATGACGATGTGAACTACTCGCATGCCACGCCGCGACGCCTGGCCGCGGAGCAATTGTTCGACGCAATTATGACGGCGACAGGGGCTCCGACGAACCTGCCAGGTGTGCCAGGCGGATTCCATGCATCTCAGCTTCCAGATTCTTCGGCCTCGGTTTCGTTCCTCGACATGTTCGGCCGAGCTCCTCGCGAATCACCCTGCGAGTGCGAACGCTCATCAGAAGTCAGTCTCGCCCAGACATTGACTCTGATCAACGGGCCGACGATCTCGGAAGCAATCGTGCATCCCCAGGGGTTGATTACCCGACTGGTGACTGCCAAGGCGACTCCAAAGCAAATGGTAGAGGAACTCTATCTGTCGGTGTTCAATCGGATGCCAACGGATGCCGAACGTCAGCAGGGTGAAAAGTATGTCGCAGACAACGGACTGGCAGATGGTGCACAGGATCTGATGTGGGCTCTTATCAACAGCCCGGCGTTTCTGTTCAACCGCTAGTCGCAAAACTGAATCTTAAACGGGTGCCAGGCTTCGATTCACATCAAAGCCTGGCACCCGTTTTTTCACTCCTTTCGGCGATCCGCAATTCTGAGCTTGGTTCGCATTTCCGCGTCGCAGTACAGTTGAATTGCGGTTACCGGAATTGCCATGATGACTTTGGTCGTTAATGACAGACGTCAAAACTGGCCTGTATCACTACTGCTCAGCATTGGATTCGACAGCATTTCACTCACCGACGCTGGGCGGTTCTGGCTTAACGCGGAGTGACTATCAAGGTCCGGGAGCTTGAGAATATGAAGTTTCGTACGATTTCAGTTCTCCTCCTCTTTCTCGTGATGCCCGGCAGCAGTCCAGCAATTTCGGCAGAACCTCATTGGGCGTTTGCGCGGGTGTCTTCCCCGATCCCACCCGCAACTCGAGGCGTCGATCTTCGAAGTGGGATGGACGCGTTTGTCATGGACCGGTTGGAACGCGAACGAATCGCCCCTTCTCCAGCAGCCGATCGTACGACATTGGTTCGACGTGTGACTCTGGATCTGATCGGACTTCCGCCGACAATCGCCGAGGTTGATGAGTTCGTTCAGGACCAACGACCAGATGCTTTTGAACGTCTGGTCGATCGACTGCTTGCATCGCCCCACTATGGCGAGCGATGGTCTCGGCCATGGCTTGATCTGTGTCATTATGGCGACAGCGATGGACATCTGACCGACCAGTTGCGGCCGGTTGCATGGCGCTATCGCGACTGGGTCGTCCGGATGCTGAACGAGAACCTGCCGTTTAACGAATTCACAATTCGGCAACTTGCCGGAGACCTGCTGCCGGGCGGAACCTCAACGGAAGCGATGGATCGAGTTCTGGGGACAGGATTTCTCCGGCAGACACTCAGCAATCGCGAAGGGGGAGCGGACCTGGAAGAGTATCGAGTCGCTCAAATTGTCGACCGGACCTCCATGGTTGGGACAATCTGGCTTGGCCTGACGGCAGGATGTGCTCGCTGTCACGACCACAAATATGATCCGCTGACGCAGGCCGAATTCTATCAACTCTATGCGTTTTTCGATAACGCGGATGAAGTCAACATCGACGCCCCTCTGTCAGACGAGAGGGCTGATTACTTCCAGGCATACCCCCGGTATGCACAGCGGCGGCACGAGATCATCGAACTGTTCCGTGAGGGATTGACCGAACTCCAGCAACAATGGGAATCGAAATGTCTGCATGCGGCGGCACATCCCGGAGAAGACCACATCTGGGATCGACAATGGGAATTGCTGGGGTTGATCTGGGGAGGAAATCTCGGTGAAGGGCAGCTCGAAGGGTGTGAGATCGTTCGCCGTCCGTGGAATAAGCGGACACCACGCCAGCAGGACGATCTGCTGGACTACTTCCTGACGCGGGGTTCGATCGTCAATGAGAAGCGTTTTTCGGAGTTGAAGCTGGCTGATCTGCAGAAGCAGCTTAACGAATTGAAAAAGGAGTTTCCGAAGGCCTTCGCCACGCGCGCCGCCGTGATGCAGGCGGCGTTTACTCCTCGAAAGACGTATGTTCATGACCGTGGTGATTTCCGAGTCCGGGGCCTGGACGTGAAGCCTGCATTTCCGGCGTGGTTGAATCCGCCAGAGTCGACCGGCAACGATCAAGAGTTAACACGTCTGCAACTGGCTCAGTCGCTGGTCGATCAACGAAATCCTTTAACCGCGCGAGTCACCGCCAACCGGATGTGGCAAGAGTTTTTTGGTCGCGGTCTGGTGGCGACGGCGGACGATTTTGGAATGCGCGGCGATCGTCCCTCGCATCCTGAACTTCTGGACTGGCTCGCGCGTGAATTCTCGCCGATTGGGGACTGGGACACGAAACGCATGCACCGACTGATTGTCACTTCTGCCACCTATCGACAATCGTCAGCCCCTCGAACGGACCTCAGCACACTTGACCCGAATAATGTGCTCCTGGCACGCCAGACGAGTCTGCGAGTTCCCGCCGAAACTGTACGTGACGCTGCTCTGGCTGTCAGTGGACTGCTCAGTGAAAAGCAAGGGGGACCGAGCGTTTACCCTCCGCAAAACGAACGTGTCACAATGGAAGCGTTTGGCAGCAATGTCTGGAAGCCGAGTGTGGGTGAGGACCGCTATCGGCGTGGACTGTACACGTTTATTCAGCGAACATCGCCGTTTGCACAATCGATCATTTTTGACGCCCCGGTTCCGTTGGATGTCTGCACACGTCGTGATCGATCCAATTCACCACTCCAGGCTCTGACACTGCTCAACGACCCCGTGTTCGCAGAGATGGCCAGGGCGTTTGGAGAAAGACTGACGCGGGAAGCAATGCCATCGGTGGAGGATCGTATCCGTTATTCCATCCGCACGACCCTGGGACGACACGCCGAAGATGCAGAGGTTGCTCGATTGAAGCAGTTTCTCGAAGCACAGAATCATCGGCCTGAATCAGAACGCTGGGGAAACCTGGCAAGCATCCTGCTGAATCTCCATGAATTCATTACCCGCGACTGATGAAGGAGAGATTGATGGAAACCACTTCGATCCCGGAACTGCATCGTCGCTGCTTCCTGGAGCAGACCGCCTGTGGACTCGGTTCGATGGCACTGGCGAGTCTGCTGGGGCACGAGGCATCTGCCGAAAGCGATCATCGGCGGAAGGCCGCTTCCGCCAATCCACATTTTCCCGCACGCGCCAAAAACGTCATTTTCCTGTTCATGGCGGGGGCGCCGAGTCAGTATGACCTGTTCGAGCCGAAACCCGAAATGCAGCGATTGCACGGGCAACCGGTCCCTCCTTCGTTTCTGGAGGGACTGAGTGATTCGTTGATCAAAGGGAGTGCCCGCGTTTTCGCCTCGCCCCGGAAATTTTCCAAATATGGCGAATGCGGCATGGACTTTTCAGACTATCTTCCGCATCTGGCAACCTGTGCCGACGACCTCTGCATGATCCGTTCGATGCAGACAGATGTCAGTAATCATGACCCCGCCCAGTTACTGATGCAGTGCGGTGTTCCACGTTTTGGAATGCCCTGCATGGGTTCGTGGATCACATATGGTCTGGGGAGTGAGTCTCAAAACCAGCCTGGCTTTATCGTGCTGCTCTCCAACAATGGTCCTGGCGACATCGCCGGGACCGCTTTGTGGGACAGTGCGTTTTTACCGGCGACGCACCGAGGGGTGACTTTTCGCAGTGACGGCGACCCGATTCTGCACCTGGGGAATCTGCCGGGGGTGACTCCCAGTGATCAGCGGCTTCGGCTGGATGTGATCAACGATCTGAACCGCATCCGGCAGCAGAAACAGTCCGACCCTGAAATCGCCACCCGGATTGAATCGTATGAACTTGCCTTTCGCATGCAATCGGCCGCCCCCGAATTGCTTGATTTCTCGCAAGAGACAGCTCAAACGCTGACCGACTACGGCATTGGTCACGAGAAATCGGACGGGTTTGCGAGAAACTGTCTGCTGGCCCGACGGATGGTCGAACGGGGTGTCCGATTTGTTCAGTTGTATCATTACACGTGGGATGATCATTCGGATCTGAATGTCAAACTGAAGGAGAATACCGACAAGACAGACCGTCCCGCCGCGGCATTAATTCACGATTTGAAGCAACGTGGTTTACTTGATGAGACCCTGATTGTCTGGGGCGGGGAGTTTGGCCGGACGCCCATGAATGAAGTCCGGCGAGGGACCAGTCCCGGCAAAGAAGGACGGGACCATCATCCGTTTGCATTTACGATGCTGATGGCCGGTGGCGGTGTCCAAGGAGGACAGATCATCGGCCGCACCGACGATCTGGGTTATCGCCCGGTCGAATCCCCGGTCCATGTCCATGACCTTCAGGCCACAATCATGCACGCGCTCGGGCTGGACCACACTCAACTGACATTCCGCCATCAGGGCCGCGACCACCGTCTGACCGACGTTGCTGGCGAAGTCGTCCACCGTATATTTGGCTGATTGAAAAACAGTTCAAATCGGACTGTCGATCACACCAGAGGAAATGACCATTGGCAGAAATCCGATACGGACTGGGAGCGACCGCTCAGGATCAGATCATCGGGTCTCTTCTGGGGACTGCGATTGGAGATGCGATCGGGCTTCCGTACGAAGGGATCAGTCGACGTCGGGGGATCAGGATGCTGGGAAGTCCTGATCGACATCGGTTTCTGTTTGGACGTGGGATGGTTTCGGACGATACCGAGCAGACCTGTTTTGTCGCTCAATCACTGATCAAGTCTGGTGGAGACCCTGACCGGTTCCAGCATTCGCTGGCTCGCTATTTACGACTATGGCTGCTGGGTATTCCGGCAGGAATCGGATTTGCCACACTGCGGTCAATTCTCCGTCTCTGGTTTGGATATTCACCGCAGCGGAGCGGTGTCTATTCCGCAGGAAACGGTCCCGCCATGCGAGCGGCGATCTTGGGAGTATCCATTGCTGACCGACAGGAACTCCAGCAATTCGTGCGAGCCTCCACTCGCTTGACGCACATTGATCCCAAGGCCGAAATGGGGGCGTTTGCGGTGGCCGTTGCGGCTCAGATCGCAGTTCAAGGCATGGCGGAATCCCCAGATGAGTTTCTGGTTCGGTTGACCAGTTATCTCAGGAATGCCTATCAGACAGAGGCCGAGGAACTTATCGAACTGGTTTCCAGCGTTGTTGGTTCCGTGAAACGAGGCGAATCAACCGAGACATTTGCCTTAGGGCTGGGGCTTTCACGCGGCGTCACGGGGTACGTGTATCATACTATTCCTGTCGCATTGCATGCGGTACTGTCGTTCCCTCGCGACTATCGCGCAGCGATCAGGGGTGTCATTCAATGCGGGGGTGATACGGACACCACAGCAGCGATCACGGGTGGAATTGTCGGAGCGACCGTTGGGCGCAGCGGTATTCCGCAGGATTGGATCTCCACGTTGATCGAATGGCCTCGCTGCATTTCCTGGATGGAGCGTCTGGGGGCTCAACTTGCCTCAAGCGACAAACTGGCGGCAGGGAAACCGATCGGGCTTCCTGTGTGGGGCATCGTCGCCCGCAATATCCTGTTCCTCACAGCCGTCCTGTTTCACGGGTTTCGCCGTCTCGGCCCGCCGTATTGAGCGAATCGGGGGGAAGGATTCGACAATTTCGACGGGATAGCTTGTCACGAGACGTCGTTGCAGAAGTAACTGTGCAAGTTGATCCCGGCAACCGCATCTTCAAAAGAGATGCGTAGAAACGAAAAGAGCCGACTCATGAGAGAGTCGGCTACAAGTATTCACAGCGAGCGAGGCGGACGGGGCTCGAACCCGCAACCACCGGATCGACAGTCCGGTACTCTAACCAATTG
>JBAWWJ010000203.1:0-15045 GCA_037146815.1 Planctomycetota bacterium | reverse complement strand
CCCGAACACCTGTTACCCTTGTGCCCGGTCTAAAGAGAAGCAAGCCGGGCCACCCTGCCTCTTCATGCCAAAAAGGTCGAAATCGATTACACGGCAGGCAAGTTTACAGTCACCGCCGATGCGAACAGCGTGTTGGCAACTGAACTCAACAATTAACCAACATCGGATTGTGAATGGATATTGAATGGAGAAGACTTCGAAACACCACAATGAGGTCCTCCATTATCGTTTTCGGATTCAATCCTCAGGAAGAAAGGGGGCCGGGGGACGATTCTCGGGGGGACGATTCGGTTCAACACGGATCTCGACCCATCCATCGATTCCCTGATCGTGGTCAGGAAATACAATCCGTGTGACTTTCAGCAGCCAACTGCGGGTCTCAATGAATTGACCGGTACGAATCCAGAAGTGCCGTTCGAATACTTCGGGTTCAGCGGGAGATGGTGCTAACAATTCTTCATCATTCGACATGATCTGCAGCTCGGCTCGGCCGGGTGACGTTGGTGTCTGTTGACCAAGGTCAAAACTGTTGAGATAGAATCGCAGGGCCGCTGATCGTTCTTTCTCACCTGGGCCAGTAATCGGAGGGGCAACTTCCAGGCTGCCATGTCGATTCAAGGCCAGCAGTCGGATGGCGTCCTGCGGTGCCAGGCTCAAAGGGTGATTCGGAACTCGTACAAGGCTGAATGTCGTCGTGTCGCATCGGTAGATTTGCCCGCCGATCATCAGAACCTGACCCTCCTTCACATCACTTTCCCAGCTCCACGCAAAATCGTTGAACTCTTCCGGAAGATTTTCACCCTGATTCACCAGGTGCACCTTCGTCCAGAGTCCTTGCTTGTTGCGCTCAATCGACCATTCGGAAGGATAATCTTCAAATTCATGCTTTTTGCGTCCGTCTCGGACCAGGCGCAGTCGATCGGGTGGCATTCTTCGTCCAATGGGGGGGCAAGCCTCTGGCATCTTCAGCACTTCGGGAGGGGCTTGTGGTAACGGAGGCGAAGGTGGACCGTCAGAGTTACGACGTGTTTTTTCCACACGAAGTTCGACCCAACCTCCGATATTGGAAGCAGGGCTCGGAAAGACGATTCGAGTGACTTTCAGACGATGGCTCGTCGTTTCAATGTACTGCCCTGTCCGTACCGAAAAGTTGACAGCCCCCGTTCCGGGTACCGGTGCCAACACGCTGGTACTGCGGACCCGGAATTCCGCTCGTCCTGGGGAAGTCAGCGTCTGTTGTTCGGGATCGAGTCGGTTCAGTTCAAGAAGTAGATTGTCAGCGTCTTTACGTGTGGCAGAGATCCTGACGCCCCCCCCAGCGGGACGGCCAAAAGTCTTGCGGCCTCCTTTGGTTCATGGCTGAGGGGGTGATTTGCGAAGCGTGTGAGCAATGGTGAGAAGTTTTTCAGCAATGGTGAATGGGCCTCAAATCGATATATCTGGCCTCCGAGCATAACGAGTTGGCCGTCCTTCGCTGGTCCCGTACTCATCCATTCCAGCGATTTAATCCTTGCTGGCGAAAATCGGCCATGGCCACTGAAATACAGGACGTCACCAATGATCGAGACATACCCTGGATACGACTTCAGTTGCTCTGCAGTACAATTGAATCGGATATGATCGGGTGGCATGCGATGTCCGATCGGAGGACAAAACATGCGTTCAATTTCGTCCTCCGGCAGTGACTCCGTTATCACAACATCAGGCATACTGGGTGCCGGCGGTCGATTCTGGGGAGTTCGCGCTGGCGAAACACGAACTTCAACCCAGCCGCTAATGCCACGATCTCGATCAGGGAAGACAATCCGAGTGACTCGCAGCGTCCAGCACGCCGTCTCAATGTATTGTCCCGTCCTGACCCAGAGGTACTGTTGGAAATCCTCTTCGAATGCAGGTGTCAACAGATAGTCTTCGTCAGCACACCGAATTCTGAGCTTGGCTCGACCGGGAGACTCAGGCGTCTGATGTTCCGTGTCAAATTCGACGGTCGCCAGGCCGAGCGAGTTGCCAGGATGCGAGTTGCGGGGATCAGAAAGTCCCAAGCCACCTGAAGTCGAAATTGCGAACAGGTGGATTGAATCGCCAGGGACACGACTCAGCGGATGATTGGGTATCCTTGTGAAGACCATTTCGTCTTCTGCGTTTTCAAAACGATAGATCTGTCCCCCGATCATGAGAACTTCACCGACTGTACCATGCCAGAGCCAACTCCAACGGAAATCTAAAGGCTCGTCAGCTCGCAGATCGCACGCACTCATTTCAAGACTGACGCCAATACGATCCCCCGACTTGTACCGGTAGGCACTGTAGTCCGCTGGGAATGGATGCAATGCCCCGCGTTTCACTTCGTGTACGACCTCAAAGCGATCCTGTGGCATCCGAGTTCCATACGGTGGGCACCATCCCGTCGCGTCGTCCAATGCGCTGGCTGTTGTCGGCAAGAATACGAGAGCGATCAATGCCCCTTGGAGAAGCCAATTCGAACTCGAACGCTTGCCGTTGGCGTGTCGCATATGCATCCCGCAAATCTCAATTGGGCTGTTCATCACGGGACATGCAACAGATTCGGTCGTGATCGAACGGGATCAGCGATACGAGCAACAAGAGAAGCACAAACCTGACAACGCAAGTCATGGTAATAACGCTCCCAAAGCTTGCAGTGTGCCACGGTAGGTTCATCGGCGTCGATACTGATGTTTCGTACCTTGATGACATTCAACCCATCAGGGACTCGCTGCCACTACATGTCTTCATCGGTGCCGTGGGGTTCGTCGGGGATATCGGGATCATCAGGGATATCGAAGTCCTGGGGGAGGTGTGGCGCAGGTGGTCGTTCGGTGGCCTGCGTGGATGGTTCCACGCGCAGATCAACCCAACCATCGATTTTCGATTTCTCGTCGGGATGGACTACTCTCAAGACTTTCATCCGCCACTGACAGGTCTCGATAAATTGTCCCGTGCGAATCCAGTGGGGATGGCGAGGAGGTTTGTTCGGTTCACGACTCGGACCGAATAACAATCCCCCTTTCTCGGATGCGATGCTAATATCAAAAAGGACGCTGTCAGCTTCGTTTTGTTCAGGATCACCTCGTCTGACCTGAAGTGCCACCAGGCTCAGCCGTCCTCTGGAATTAGCGACACCCAACCTCAGGGAATGTTGTTTGGACGACATTGGCAGGTGGAGAAGTCCGATGCAATCTTCAGGCGGGCGAGCGAGTGGATGGTTGGGAATGCGTCTTAACATCAGATCTTCTCCTGTCCAGCGATAGATCTGACCACCCAGAGGCGTTAAAAAACCATCGCGAATAATCGAATCAATCCAACACTCTTCTCCAGCGGGGAGAGGATGCACTCCGCCATAGAAATGCAACGAGAACCAGACTGACAGATCGTCATTGCTGGCACGCATCGCCCGGCCTTCTCCAGGATAATTATTAAAGTCGTGGGAAAGTGGCAACCGATCCGTTGTCATCGTCAACAGAATCTCGTCCGGAGGCATCATTTTGCCAAACGGAGGACAATCTCTGTCGTCTGATTTGATTTCAGACCGGTTCGCATCAGTGGATCGTACCGTTTGCCCAGCGGCGTTTGGAATGATAATGGCAGCCAAGTAAATCAACATCGCTCCCGCACACACGGTAACATGGTTTCTGTTCTGCCAGCCCATGACAGCCTCTAATGTAATGATGTAATAATTTACTCACAATGGTAACCGTATTTCAAATACTTAGACTCTCCGTCCTTCATCGCACCCAGCCATCCAAATGATGTTTCGATGTCATCACTTGGCCTTAACGGATCGATTAAATGCAGTACTTTGCTCTGCATGTCTACCGACCGCACGACGTAAACGTGGTCAAAAAGCAGCCCGGGCGGGATACGATCGTTTGTGTTCCCTGTGTCCAGAGTCGATAGCATGACTTGTGGCTTTGCACCGGCCACGTTGGTTCCGGCGCGAATCCAGCGGTTGATGTCCCTCGCTCGAGCCAACGCGATATCAGGGGATTTCACTTGCCACTTCTGTGGGTCTAAGGGAATCGCCTTCCGTCCGGTCATTTTTTTATAAAGCGCACCGGAATCTCCACCAGCCAGTGCGTCGAACAAGGCGCCGCCGCCCTCTTCCGACTGCCGCATCTGGGCGACTGCTCGTTCCATGATCACCGCCCAGACCTCGACATTTCCCATTTCGTCAGCGTCTGCAGGGCCGAGGTCAACCATGTCGCGCCCTCGATCGAGTTCCAGTTGGATCGTTTGTGCAGGAGCATCGGCAAAATTCACCCTAAAACTTCCATTTCCAAGCGGCTCAATCATTTCCTCAATCTGGCTCGGTTTGGCTCGTGCCGCTGCAATGAGGGCTGCGATGCAATAACAATCGTGGACGCGCTGAGCCAGGTCACTCTGGTCCACCGCCGCAGGTTCGTCGTCAGTGGCACCGTCTGGCCGGACGGCTATGACTATTCCTTCGTAAATTGTGAAATATGCTGACGGGTATGCGTAGATCCGATTGAGCAATGCAATGATGGAATACGCGAGCGAGTCAGCGTCGGCGTCGGTCGCGACGACTGTGATGACTACTGTATCGACTGCCGTATCTTCCGGAATTTCAACCGTATACGGTCCGTCGAATTTCGGTTCATGATCGTTATTGGCTAAGCCCAGGACATTCACTGTCGCCTGATCCGTGAGTCCTCCCGGGGCTGAAAGTTCGTAGGTGAACGAATCGGGTTCCGTAGAGCCATCATCGGGAGTGTAGATGAAGTTGCCATGTTCATCGAGTGTGACCTGACCGTGCTTTGGTGCTTCAATCAGAGTGGTGGTGTAATTGCTGGGATCAACAATTGGAATGCCGTCATACGTGTCATTTCCCAGGCCGTCATCCGAGTTTTCAGATGTGATGACGTTGCCTGCCGCCTGATCGGTCTCAACATCGATCGTGTAGGTGTCGTCGATCGCGTCCACCCAGTGACTGAAGTCGGACGGCGAAGGAACCGGTTCGGGCTGTGACACAGATTCGGATGCAACTGTTAACGGTGCTGTCGTGGGGGGCTCTGTAAATGCATCGGCGACCTGCAGTCGCGGCCAATTCATTCCGAACCGATCAGCATACCAGAATTCGTCATGGACACGGCGGGCTTGCAGGTAAGACCGTTCGTATTCAACGCTCGCCTGCCACTGCGAATACAGACTCCAGGCGCGTGCCCATAACCCTTCGGGGTGGTCCGTCAGTTTGCCGGGGTATCGTCGTCGACAGCGATCGGCCCAGTCGGCCCAGACCGATTCGGTAAAGTTTTTGCGAGCCAGCCGCATTTGATTCGCGATCAATTGCTCAACGGGAACTTGAAAGTTCTCGAACTTCTGCTGAAATCGGTGTCCGATGACTGCCTGGGGATCGTGCAGCACCGGATGCCCCAGCAACCATCCTTTCAGCCCCAGATCAAGATCCTCGGCACCCCAGCAGAACATATGCGGATCGAATCCTCGCAACTTTTCGTACAGATCCCGATGTATCGCGAACGCACATCCAATGAGCGCGGGAGTCTCATAGAACAGCCGTCCGCGACGAGGATGCTCCCGCAAATCGGCGAGTGAAAGCCAGCGGCAGTCGAGCGTTTCCAGATCCATCCAGTAACCATGGCCGAGATGTTCGCAATCGGTAATCCGCCACTGGTCTGGGTCGAGTCGCCCGATGGCAGGCGTGATCATTGCCTCGCCGTGACACAATTCGACATCCTCAACCAGACGCTCCAGTGCCCCTAATTCGGGCTTCACATGGCTGTCGAGAAAGATCAGAACATCGCCACGCGCATGCCTCGCGCCCAGATCCTTGGTCGGGGAAGCTCCCCGGCGTTCATCATGCCGGACAAGCCGGATTTCGGGGAACCGCCTTTGAGCCTCGGCCACACACCCGTCCCACGATGCATCGTCGGCGACAACAATTTCAAACTGCAGGCCCAGCGATGTCTGGACCATCGATTCGAGTGTCCGCCACAGTAAATCGCCTTCGTTGTGTGCCGCCAGAATTAGACTGGATCGCATGTCAACCTCGAAGAATCATCAAAACTGAGGTGTATTGAGGGAAATGCGAGATGCATTATCACTGCGGAAAACGCGAAAGGCAACACGTCTTTTTTTGACGAAGCGCGTTTTTGACAGTACATGCGTTTTTTTGATTCGCTGACGATGCGACATTCTGTGGGTCTGCCATAATTTGCGACTTAGTGGACTGACTACTTGGGAGGTTCGTCGACGTTGGCCAGCACGGCGGCACCGATCCCAACTGCGACACCTCCCGCAGGGTGGCCAGCTTGCTTCAAGCTGGGTGCACAGCACAAGAAACTTCAAACCAGAGCGCCGATGCATGGGTCACGCTAATCCTTGTTAAATGTCGGATTGAGGTTTCTTGGACCTTCGGCCCTCGGCTTGAAGCAAAGCCGGGCCACGCTCCCTCTTCGTGCGTCAACAGCGTATTCAACTCCAACATCAGAAAAGACTTGACATCCTTTTCCCGAGAAGTAGTCTCGTCACTTTCTCTTGTAATAGAAGTAAGTTCGTCGAGAAAAGACTGATGAATCCGAAACAACTCACAGTTCGAATGGTTTTCAGTTTTGCTTTCGTCTCCGCGTTCGGGCTTGGGATGTGGTACGGCGGTGCTTCGATCCCGATCGCGGTGGCAGGCTCGCTAGTGATGTGGTGCTTTGGAGTCGGAACGGGTTGTGCGATCCTGATCGCCCGACGTCGTGGCAACTCCTCAATGTAAAATGAGCCTCAGCCTGCTCAGCCTTAGGCCAACCAGCTTGATCGAAATCCCAACTTTCAGAATTCAGGCAGCAGAGCCTTGGAGATTTCATGTTTCGCCGCCTCTGGCTTTTGCTGCCCGCCTTGGGCCTTTACGCAGCCGACATCAGCTTCACGCTGACTGGCCAACCCGCCGCTTATTGGGGTGGCGACTACGCACAGGCGTTGGAACACAACCCCCTCGCCTACCCGATCTTGGCATGGCACCCAGTCTGGTTCGTTGGGGCGGGGTTAGCGTGGGCCGTGGTCTTCAGCACCATTATCGTTTTGTGGCGGAACCGCGTTTCGGATTGGTTTGCAGTGCTTCTGGCGTTCGGACACGCGCTCGGCGGGAGTACTTGGCTGGCCAGGCATGGCGTCGGGGGCTTGCTGCTGGCCATCGTCTATTTGGCGGTGACCTCGAAGGTTTCAGGGGCATGCTGGCAGCGTGCAGGACTTGGCTCTGTTTAACGATATGCAGGGGCGTCGGATTCTGAGATGAGGTCGCCCTTGCCTTGGGCCGGCAGGTATCCACACCGAGAACGCAGTCGCAGACTGGACTCCGAAAGAGGTTTTCGGCCCAAGGGGCCCAAGGGGCCAGTCGTTCGTCCAGCCAGGGCCACTCGGCGCCCTTCGGCCCTGGGAAATTGAGGCCTGAAGGGCCGAACATTCCTTATGGTCTTTAGACCCATCGAATTAAACGACCGGCCCTTCAGGCCTCATGAAGATTTTGGGGATCGATTCCAGGGCCGAAGGGCCCTGGCTGGGGGAACTAATGGCCCTTTGGGCCGCAAACCATGGCTGAACCTACCGGTTGTGAAATGGGCTGGAAATCCAATTCAGCACGACCTTATCGCAGACGCCAAGATCGTGGCACCCGATTTCAAAACCGGCATTACGCAACACAAATGGTGCGCCCGGCGCCGGCCCACCATCAATTCTCGATGTTTCCTTATGGTGGGCCGGCGCTCGAAGCGAGCTGGTCCCACCCTACACTGAAAAAGCCGATTGCCGTCTGAGATCGCTGGAGTTCTCTGCCAACATCCGGTATCGTCGTTTCAGTCCCAGTCAGGTCCCTTCTCTGGTATGGATTCGAAACGGAAGCCATGTTGACGCAGAAAGTTCAGGCAATTTCGGGGGTCAGTCCCGATTTTGAATCGATTGTCGAGGAATTGTATCCATCGATCGCTTGTACAGGGATCGGTGAATTTCTGAATCGACTGTACGAATGCATCCCCACCAAGATCTGGGGCGTCAAAATTTCGTACGTCTTCGCGCTGGCGACCGCTCCGCTCGGAGCAGCGATTTACCTGATCCTGAAGGTTGTGGGGACGCGGTATGTCATCACGAATCGCAGCGTGAAGCAAGTCAGCTCACTCGGCATCCGGCAGCTCAATTCAGTCCCTCTGGCTCAGATCGCGGATGTGTCAATCGATCCCGATTCACGACAGGTCTTTTACAAAACGGGCGATATTCGCCTGACAAATGCCGCCGGAGACACATTGCTGCTGATCCGCGGAGTTCCCTATCCCGATCGGTATCGGCAGGTGATTCTCGAAACTCGCGATGCCCGTGGTTTGGTCGCTGCGTCGCTGGCCCGGATTCAGGCCCGAAAGTGATGGTCTAAGTCGGATTCAGGTTCGAAAGCGAGACCAATCAACGAATTTCCAGCCCGGCTCGTGAAGTGCCGGGCTTTTCCATTGATGGAACAAGTGACTCATCTATGCCGACAACAATCACAGGCCTGACCGTTCACGATATCCGGTTCCCTACGTCGCGAATGCTCGATGGCTCCGACGCGATGAACCCGGACCCCGATTACTCCGCAGCTTACGTGATCCTGAAAACCGATCACGCCGATGGCCTGGCGGGCCACGGCATGACTTTCACGATTGGTCGCGGTACAGAAATCTGCTGCCTGGCGATCGAGGCACTGGCGCCACTGGTAGTCGGCCGAACGCTGGAGTCGTTCACATGCGATATGGCAGGCTTCTGGAGACACATTACGGGCGATAGTCAGTTACGCTGGATCGGGCCCGAGAAAGGTGCGATCCACCTGGCAACGGCAGCCGTCGTGAACGCGGTCTGGGATCTATGGGCCAAGGTCGAACGCAAGCCACTCTGGAAACTCGTCGCCGATTTGACCCCTGAGCAATTCGTGGGTTGCATCGACTTCCGTTATCTCACCGATGCCCTGACCCCCGATTCGGCACTCGCTCTGCTGAAGCGAGTCGAAGCGACAAAAGGGGAGCGGATCGCGCTGTTGCAGCGGGAAGGTTATCCCGCCTATACGACGTCCGCCGGCTGGCTGGGGTACGACGACGAAAAACTGCGTGGGCTCTGTCGCGAATGCCTGGCTCAGGGATGGAACGTCTTCAAAATTAAGGTCGGACGCGACCTGCAGGATGACATTCGCCGTTGCCGGATTATTCGCGAAGAGATTGGCTGGGACCGCCGCTTGATGATGGATGCGAATCAGGTCTGGGACGTTTCCTCGGCAATCGCCTGGATGAAAGAGTTAGCAGAATTCAAGCCGTGGTTTATCGAAGAACCGACCAATCCTGACGACATCCTGGGTCATGCAGCGATTGCCAGAGCGGTCGCGCCGATTCAGGTGGCGACCGGCGAACATTGTGCGAACCGAATCATGTTCAAGCAGTTCCTGCAGGCGCAGGCGATCGGTGTCTTGCAGATCGACAGTTGCCGCCTGGGGGGCGTGAACGAAGTTCTATCAGTGCTTCTGCTGGCTGCGAAGTTTGGCATCCCCGTCTGCCCGCACGCTGGCGGGGTCGGCCTGTGTGAATATGTCCAGCATCTGGCAATGATCGACTACATCTGCGTCAGTGGATCGTTGGAAAATCGCCTCTGCGAATACGCCGGCCATTTGCACGAGCACTTTGTCGATCCAATCGTCATGAAGAATGGACGGTATGTTCCGCCCACGGCCCCCGGTTACAGCATCACGATGCTGCCTGAGTCGATCCAGAAGTACCTGTACCCGAATGGTGCGGCGTGGGCGTAATCGAATTTTCGTAATGTTTGTTTTGCTGATTCCATTCGTGTGATTCGTGGCCGCTGGCTGATGTCGAGAAAGTCGGGACGTCGAATCGAACGAATGGCACGCAGGTTCTCCATCCACGATTCCTTCACCAAGGTAAGTTTGCCATGCCCACAGTTGTTTGCACCTCGTTGAACACCGAAGAAGGTCCTCATCTGGCGGTCTTGCAGGCCGGTGGATTCGACGTCGTCCATCCCCCCAAGAATGTCAATCTTTATGATCCGGTCCAACTGCTTCCGATTGTCCGCGACTGCCACGGTGTTGTCGCTGGTTCCGAGCCCTGGCCGGAATCACTGATTGCGGCCTGTCCCAAACTGCGAGTTCTATCGCGGACCGGAGTCGGGTTCGATGCGATCGACATGGCAGCCTGCGATCGTCATGGAGTCGTCGTCGCGACAACTCCCGGCGTGAATCATCACGCCGTCGCCGAGCACACGTTTGCCTTGTTGTTCGGCGTGGGGCGGGGATTCCCATCACGCGATCAATACGTCAGGGCCTGCGCATGGAAGCGAGTTTCCACTCCCCGCATCATCGGAACGACGATCGGTATCGTCGGACTGGGCCGCATCGGCCGCGCCGTTGCAACACGTGCGGTCGGACTGGGAATGAAAGTCGTTGCGTACGATCCGTATCCAAATCGTGAATTTGTCGAACAGTGGGGGATCGAACTGGCAGATCTCGACACGCTGCTGAGCCGCTCGGATTACGTCACGCTGCATCTGCCAATGGGCGCCGAGACCAAGCACATCATGAACGCCCGGACTTTCGCGAAGATGAAGCCCGGTTCGGTCTTGATCAATACTGCCCGAGGCCTGCTGGTCGACGAGAAGGCATTGGTGGATGCACTGAAATCTGGTCATCTGCGCGGTGCGGGACTCGATGTATTTGAAGTGGAGCCCCTTCCCGCCGACAGTCCGCTGCTTACAATGAATAACGTCCTGCTGAGCGGACATCTGGCAGGACTCGATCACGAATCGCAGTTTGACACGCTGACAATGTGTGCGGAAACGATCGTCTCGCTCTCACAAGGGAGATGGCCGACCGAGTGCGTCCGCAATCTGTCAGGCGTAACGAACTGGAAATGGTCCGACAAGGGTTGAGATGACTTTCACATGGCAGGAGATTGCGACCGGTATCTGCGTCGCCTTGGCGGCAGCAGTGGTGTTGCGCAACCTGTTCCGTGTGTTCACTGCCACAGCCGGATCTGGGTGCCAGACCGGCTGTTCGTCTTGTCCATCGCAGGCGAAAGGGCAGGGACACGCACCTGACTTTGTGCCGCTGCAAACACTGGTTGATGCAGGGCGACGTTCCAGCGAATCGTAGAGCAGTCTCTGCCACGACAGTCAGGCAGCAACAAGACTGCCGGCGGGGTGGCCGGGTCTGAAGGCTTTGCGGAAGGCCCGGAATTCTTGATGTGACTGCGTACACCGTTCACGGGGCCATCCGCTTCGTTCCTGACCCCGCCACCCAGCGGCGAAGAATTCGCGGTGGGTCAATCACCGCTTGGCGCCCGCCGACGGTTCGAACCGGACGCTAGCGCGTTCCGGCTGATTGCTATGACACAAGGGGCGCCGCCCAGGTGACATCGGTGGCCTGCCACGACAGTCACGCCACATCAAAACTGCTGATCGATTTAATCAAAAAGTCCCGAAACGCGGTTGCGGTGCAGTTCGATAAGTCGATTGGCATCTTCTTCCAGCAGGTATCCGTCAGCTCGCAGCTTGTCACATGCCTTGGTGAATTGGCGGACGTATTCATCCTTCGAACCATAGCGCTCCTGAACCGAGAGTCGTGGGTCTTTTGTACGTTCGCGATCGGCCTTCGTTCGGGCGAAAGGAATGTACGAACCCGTCAAGCTGACGAGTTGCCCTGCGGCTCCCACATCGGCGTTTCGCAGATTCCAACCGGTATAGGTCGCCACGGGAACGGCGACTTCGGCAGGCAGCAGGCAGCCGAGTTCGTTGCCATCGGGTCCGCAGCGAGGAGCCAGAACTTTGTAGTCGCCGCGAATCACAGGGGGTTGAAAGTCAACGATTCGCTCCTTCTGCCAGCGCGGTCCGAAATCGAGCCAATGGGGTTGCTGCAGGATTTCGGGATATTCAACTCCTGGGATGTTGGGAAACCCGGTACTTCCATGCCGCCAGTCAACCAGAGTCCCGGCTGCAATCGTCGGATAGACACTTGGGGGAGGAAGCGTTCCCTCCTTCGACCAGCGATCCAGGGCAAGCAGCAGGGTTCTCATAAAGGGCTTGAAGTCCCCTGGATTCGTCAGATTCTGACCTGATCCTTTGCTGACGGGCCAGCCACTGGGGCCGTGTTGTGTACCACCAAACGTGTAAAAACGTACCAGATCCGGAACTACGCTGTCGCGAGTTCCCAGGGGATCGGTGTGTGTGAGTGATCCACTACGTGTCCAGTACTCACCTGTCGACTGGGTATGCATCACCAGCGGAGCCGTTTTTGTGGCGAGTGCTCGACGCAGGATTCCATCGGTCTGACCTGACAGCGGGTCCGTCTGCGTTTCATAGGCGAAGGGAAATCGATCTGGCGGATAATCATGATGGTCATGCTGATTCGAATGACGCGTCGGTTGCGCAAATCGATGATTGAACGATCCCAGTCCGCCCCCTGCCACGTGAGGGATCAATCCATCGAAGACACGTTTCCCCGTTTCATCCTCATTGAATCCGGCATAGAGAAACTCACGCAAAAATCGCCCGCTTTGCGAGACGCCAAAACCATGGGCTCGCTGAATCGTTGGGCGTCCGTTTTTGACCAGCGGATTGTCAGTTCCCGTTCCCTGCTTGATCGCAGAGATCAGATCGCGGACCGAGGCAAACCCAACCCCCATGACGAGGGGATCCGCCGCCTCATAAATCAGTTCATAGATCATTCCCGACTTCATTCCACCCGGAATCTCGACTTCAACCATCGGTAATTGTGTCGCGGAATCACTGGAAACATCCGAGACATGCAGTTTCCATTCGTCGCGAGGAACACCGATGCGGGCGGCTGAGGCCCGGGGACGAATCGTGAGAGTGGCGTCGCGCATCCCGGCGTCAGTCGGCCCATACGATCCATGATTGGCCCAGTTGACGACCATCCGCTTTGTTCCGGGAGAAGGGATGAATTCGCAGCGGACTTTCCCGGTGATGGAACCGGTGGAGGTTTTTGCGACGGGGGCCATCAGGCGCAGGCGATTGTCGCCCGGCAGCAGTTCTCCGTCCCAGCCACTCCAGACAACGGTGAATCCATGCCGCATCAGAAACCCGTCCCCCGCATGTTCACGGGTCGTCGGATCGCTGCTTCCGCCGTTATTGAACATCCCCAGTGCCAGCTTGTTGCCGCGATTGTTCACGTCGTACAGCACAGCGCCGTTTCCCGTGGCAGGGTCTGCGGGAGTCAGTATGAACAAGTCGGCCCAGAACTCGACCTTGCCGGCATTGTTGTGGGCCGCCAGATTCAGGTCGACGATTTCGGCGTTCTGGCGCAGGGTGGGATCGAGTGCAAAATGCACGCGGCCAACGATTTTTTCATAGGCGCCACCGACTCCAAACGCTTCGCCTTTCGCGAATGGTTCACGACGAAGAATTTCGAATCGAACCACTTCGGCAGAAACCGGCGAGACCCACAGGCAGATCAGCAGCAGACCAGCTAACATGCGTGACATTGTGTTCATCCAGACAGATAGACCAGTAAACTCGTTGCGATCGATTCTACTGTGCCAGATCTCGTTTGGCGCGAACAGTGTCAGAGGTGGATTGCACGAGGTGTGATCTCCGGAGACAATGCCGGATGAATTGACCACCGAGTGCGGATCACCCAACCGCGGAGACGTCCGATGACCATTTCTCGACGCAACTTTATCGAGGCTTCCGTCGCTGCAGGGACAGCCGCCTCATGGTCTGGAATTCTGACTGGCGAAGAGACGACGCCGGGCGTCGAAGCGAAGCCGGTTCCGCTGAAGGGGAAGGCAGAGCATTGCGTTTATCTCTGGCTGGGTGGTGGTGCCGCTCAGATGGACACTTGGGACCCTAAGGCCAAGGGGGATCCCAAGTTGAAAAAGCCGGGGTCGTACTATTCCTCGATCGACACTGCTGTCGCGGGAACTCAGGTGTGTGAGTTTCTGCCCGAATGTGCCAAGATCCTTGATCGCTTCAATCTGGTTCGAACGGTCAATCACGATGTGATCGACGAACACGCGGCGGCCGTGAATCGTATGCACACTGGTCGTACCACCAGTGAGACGGTGGTCTATCCGTCGATCGGTTCGGTGATTTCTGAGCGTCGTGGTTCTGTTGCCGAGAATATTCCTGCCTATCTGCTGATTGGTTATCCCAGCCCAACACGTGGCCCTGGGTTCCTGGGTGCCAAACACGGGTATGTCTACCTCACCGATACGTCGAACGGACCGAGTGGTCTGCAACGGCCGAAGGATATTTCGACACAGCGACAGACGCGGCGCGATGAATTGCTGTCGCGAACCCGCGCCGAATTCCGCAATCGCACCGGCACTGCCAATGCCAACACTGTCCTGGAAAACTATGACCGCGCCGTCGAAGAAGCGGCACGACTGGCTGGCCCCCGGTTTATGAGCCTGTTTCAACTCGATCAGGAGTCGGCCGACGTTCGCAACCGGTACGGAGGCGAATTTGGACAGCGCTGCCTGCTGACGCGAAGGCTGCTGCAAGGGGGAGTTCGATTTGTTGAAGTCGCTCACAACCTGAATTTTCTCAACGGAACCGGCTGGGACGTTCACAACGAAGGAATTCTCAATCAGCACAAGCTGATCCAGGAACTCGACACCGCTCTATCGGCACTGATCCTCGATCTGGAACGCTGCAAGCTGCTGGACAAGACGTTGATCGTAGTGGGGACAGAATTCGGCCGACCTGCGGGATTCGATGGCGGAGGGGGACGTGGTCACCATGGCAAATGTTTCAGTGTCGCTTTGGCTGGAGGCGGGTTGAAAAACGGATTGACCATCGGAACCACCGACGAACTGGCAATGAATGTCGTCGACCGACCGGTCTCTGTCCCTGATCTGCATGCCACGATTTATGCCGCTCTGGGAATCGATACCGGACACACGCTGTATGCGGGTGATCGACCTGTCCCCATCACAGATGGCGGCCGACCGATTCAAGAATTGTTTGTTTAATCCTTAAACAAGCGAGTTCCGTTGCGGATTTGTAGCGATTATTGGCGCGCAC
>JBAWWJ010000202.1:0-15142 GCA_037146815.1 Planctomycetota bacterium | reverse complement strand
ATGATTACGCCGCAGAGCGCAAGTCGCCTATCTTACCAAGATGCCGCAGAGTGCGAGCTGGCCCTGGTCTCGACCGTTTTCAACAATCGTTACGCTGGCTCCAAGCTTTTTCAGGAAAGAACCAATTAATAACTGGTTGTCTGGTCCATCTTCAGCCAGCAGAATATTCAATGACGCCGATAGCTCGCACGATTTAACCACGGGTTCGGACAACGCACGGCGTACAGGATCAGTATGCCAGTGGATTCCATCCAAACTTCCAGTCCCGATTACCAAGGTAAATGTACTACCGCGATTCATCACACTGGTGACGGAGATATCTCCGCCGAGGAGTGCAGCCAATCGTCGGCTGATTGACAGCCCCAGACCAGTTCCTCCAAACCGGCGCGCCATTGAACTATCGGCCTGGGTGAACGGCATGAACAGTTTTGTCCGTTGCTCGTCAGTCATGCCAATACCAGTGTCCATCACATCGCATTTCAATCCGGGAAAATCTCCGTCAATCTCGACCATTCCCAGGCGAACAGTCACTTTTCCGGAATCGGTAAACTTGATGGCATTGCCGACAAGGTTCATAAGAATCTGACGAAACCGTGTCGGATCACTTTGAATGGTTGCGGGGATCGGTCCATCAAAGTGCAGTTCCAAATGGATTTGCTTGGAATCCGCACGAACCTGGAGTGCCAGAATCACGTCATTGGCGACATCGCTTGGAGAAAACGGAAGGGACTCAATTTCCAGTCGCCCGGCTTCGATCTTCGACAAGTCAAGAATGTCATTAATCAATTGCAGCAGATGGTGTCCGTTTCGCAAAATTGTTTGCGTGGCAACCCGTTGTTCCTCGATCGAGCCTCCACCATCAAGCAGATTTTCGGCAAACCCCAGGATTGCCGTCAGCGGCGTTCGGATCTCGTGGCTCATATTCGCCAGAAACATGCTTTTCGCTTGATTAGCAGCTTCCGCGGCCTCGGCATGCTCACGAATCGAGGCGTTTGCCAATTCCAGCAGTCGGGATTGTGCGATCAGTAGCGTCTGTGCATCGAGAACACGGAAGCCATCTGCAAGTTGTACGACGACCGGTTCGTAGACGTGTTCAGGGGAACGGCATAAAGCCCGATGGGCGGCCTCGGCCGCAGAAAGGCTCCCCTCAAAAAGAAGTACTGGTTCGCTGATTTCTTCGAGAATCAAACGGATGGGACGCTTCAGGTAAATTTCTTGTCCGAATGGACGTGACAAGTGAGCCAGCAGCGTTTGACGCGAAATCAACCCGAGCAGGCGGCCTTCCGAAGCCACGACAACACCTGGCAAGTCCATTGCCTTCTCGAACAACCGATCAACTTCACCCGTCAGTACTTCGGGTGCCACCGTCGCGTCAAACATCGGCAATCCACTGAGCGAGGAATCCGATGTCAATGTATAGATCCAAGGCAAGTCGCACCAAACCGAACCTTCGCGATATGGTGGATTCGTTTTTGTCATCGTTTTTCCGAACGGGGTGAAGTAGGGAGGGGTGCCCAGGAAATACAATTCAACTCAGCACAATCCTATGCCGCAACATCGCCAGTTCGAGTGAATATTGTGTGAATTGTTGCCATCGAGATACCCGTTTCCGCCCCTCATCGTACCACCCTCAAAAGGTCACCGGTGTAGATCGCGTTCGGCAGGACTTCGCATTCGGCCCAGCATCCGGCACATCGTTTGACCCATTTTCGCTGCATTTCCGCCTGTATGCTTGTCCAGATTTCATCAAACGACGTTGTTCGCAGATTTCCCACAATGCGACTGTTGAACTGGCACGTCGGAATATCGCCATTGGGGAAAATCCGCAAATGTGAAGTCAGGGCGACACATTTCGGGTTGGGAACGGCTTGTCCACCACCCAGAAGGCGGTTTCGGATACCCTGAATGTAGTATCGTTTTGCCAAACGAAGTGGCCAGGAGTATTGATCGAGATCGCTTTCCACTTCATCCAGCAGACGGCGTATTTCGTCGGTCGTGAAGGTCCCGAACGTCGTGAATTTGCCAACCTCAGTCGGCGCCACATCGACATCTCGTTCGAGGTTGTAAGTCGCGCTGCTATCGTAGGCCATCACAACGTGGTTCTGGATTCCGAAAGGTCGCAATATTTCACGGAGTCTTGCGTAATGCGACGCTCCTTCAGCATCGACGATGGTCTGGTTGACTGCGATATGAAGCTTGAGTTCCCGGCGACGCGGGGATAATGCCTTGATGGTCTCCATACAGGAATCGAATGCGCCGCTGTGTCCACGAACTTGATTGTGCTTTTCTCCGATACCATCCATGGAGATCAGCAGGTCCAATGGAGTCCGTTTGCAACGACGTTCACAAAAATCCACAATCCGATCTGTCAAAAATCCATTTGTTGTGATGTGTAAGATCAGTGGACGCAGGTGATCGTCAACCACGTGAGCGATCTCCGACAGGTCGCGGCGGATGAACGGTTCACCACCTGTGAGACGGACGGCATCCATCTCGGGCAACTGGCCGAAGATGTTCTCAATTTCGCTGAGAGTCAAATCGCCAGCGGTCGGCATTTTCCAGGAATCACACATGATGCAACGTGCGTTGCAACCAAACGTCACCGTATATGTGAGCAGCCTTGGCCAATTGAACTGGCGACGCTGATTCCGAATAACCGAGGTGACGAATCCGGCAAGGCGACTGAGCATTAGATTCTTTCGTCTTGTGATAATTGCGATTGAGGGGACGGCCCTCGTCAAGCGACCTTCTGGAAAGGAGAATTGATGAACCCCGGAGTCGTTACTCGTGGCAGATGTCGTTCAATCGCCGCAATCACGGTGGGCATACCATTCATGCGGTGGCGATTGACTGCGACTGGCCGCTCGCAGGTTGGCTCCAAAAATGCCATCAGTTCAGTCAGATCAAATCGACCTGAAGTGACCCAGTCGCCGCCCCCTTCAGCACGCAAGAAATGGGCATTGATAAACTGCTCGAAATTTCCGACTTCTGGAATCGCAAGGACGGGTTTGCCAAGAAAGATCGCTTCGCCAATCAATTGATTTCCAGCGTTGGAAATTAACGCATCACACGCACTCAGATCTTCCAGAAAGTATCGTTCGTCAACAGGACAGAACCGCAGGTTTCCATCACTGGGCAATTCCCCAAGTCCATAAATCAGGACTTTCCGTCGACACTGTTTCAGTGCCTGGAGGATCGCAGGAGAAGCGAAGCGTCGCAGGTAAACAAGCAAGTGACCAGCAGACTCACTCGTCGCTTGCAGAACTTCAGGACGCAGCAGGACCCCTGATTGTTGCACATTGTGGTGGAGTGGCAGCACGGAGGGGAAATAGAAGGACGAAATCACCGTTTCCCGTTGCTGTCGATAGTACATCCTGACGACTTGAGACATCAAACTGGCAGAAACACGCAAGCTCAATGGCAACTGCGAAAGATCACAATCTGTCAGCAGGTGCTGATGGTCGATGCTCAGATATGGAATTCCGCATCGCTCTGCTGCTCGGGGAAGAGCCGGATCAAAATCTGTGATGACGAGATCCGGCTGACCAGCGCGAATTTTTGCTTCCATCCAGTTGACCAGCGGATTCAGCCTGAAAAGATAGCCTGCTGCGTCGCGCACAGTTCGCAGATAGTCCATCCGCTGCTGCGAGTAATGAAACATCAGGCCTGGTATCTTGATGACCTGAATCGTCGAATCTGCAAATGCCGCAGCAAGTAACTCGTACGCAGCAGCCGGTGCGAAGATCGTGAACTCGTGGAAATTCCGTAGTTCTTCGACGATCGCCCGAACTCGTGTGGCATGCCCACGCCCTTCACCAGCAAGGCTATAGAAGATTCGCGCCATGACTCATCCTCCGTGTTGAGTAATCGCTCTATCAAGTTGTTCGACGCAGTCGCTGGGCGTTATCTCACGGTTCAAACCGGACGCTAGCGCGTTCCGGCTGATGTGTCGAACCCAAAAATCGTCATGATGCCGTAGGAGTACGTTCGTAACATTTGTGTGCGCGAGTAAATCACATGATTGATTCCACAGGAGCCTTCATTCCGCCGACCAGAGATGAAAGCCCGTTTTCGCTGGAGAGAAGGTCATCCACAGGAAAGTCGGCATTCACACCACATCGGGGAGAAACAGCCATCGAGACCCATTGGCGGGGATCCTCGCCACGACATTCCACCAGTTCCAGATTCCCTGAATCTTCCTCAATCAGCGCTGTGCAGTTTTCGACCCAGTCACCGGAATTGCAGTAAACGACGCCATCGCGCTGGGTGATCGTCGGAGCGTGAATGTGTCCGCAAATCACTCCGGTACAGTCGCTCGCTTCGGCGTGTGAAATCAATCGAGATTCAAAGTCGCTGATAAATTTGACGACGTGTTTGACTCGCCTCTTCAGCGCAGCACCGAGGGAATACTGGTGACTGATCGACTTTCCGCTGAGTCGGCTTACGAGTGAATTTGCGGCAAGAAATGAGTCATAAGCAATTGTCGCCGCGACTGACATCCATCGGGCACCGGTTTCGATCCTGTCAAACCGGTCACCGTGAAGGACCAGAAATCTACGGCCATCTGCTGTCTGGTGAATGAACTCGTCACGAATTCTCACAAGCCCCATGGAAACAACCTCACGTATGATTGGCTCGCGAAGAAAATCGTCGTGGTTTCCAGGAGTGAAGAAGATGCGGGTTCCGCCATGTGCCATTTCACAGAGTCTCAGCAGTATCTGTGAATACACCGAATTCCAACGCCACCGACGACGTAACTTCCAACCGTCGATGAAGTCACCAACCAGATATAACTGGCGAGGCTGAATGGAATTGAGAAAATTCAAGAACGTTTTTGCTTGCGAATGACGGCAACCGAGATGAATATCACTGACAAAGACCGTCCGCATTGGTCGTCTGGCCAATCCATGGCGTTCGAGGATCAATTGTCTGCCCCTTTGAAGAGTATTGACGAGTTAACCTCCGACGGAACCGGTTCGATGTGACCGGTCGACTCCATTCGCTCAAGTTGGTTGGGTAGGCGTTAAAATCAGCGCCCCGTTCGATATTCAATTCTGAATATCAAGATTGTTTTCTCGTGAAGTCTCGATGAAACGTTTGAGAATCCTCAAATTTTCTTTCGAGTTGCCTGACCTGGTCCGCATCCGCCAAGAGCGCATACGGACCGCCATTTCCGAATCCTTCGCGGACGGATGGGGCGCAATTCGGCGACGGACTGCGACTTCAGGGATGACTCTCTATGCCGTCGTCGTACGTGGCTTCGACTTCCAGATCATGCCATCGTAGGCGTAGTGCAGAAACGAAACCAGCAGCGTCATGAGAGCCCATGCATACGCTGAGGCTGTGTTGATGGCGAGATTGGTGACCCCAAGTACGACCATGAAGACAACCAGGCCCAGTCCTGTCCGACTGAGTTGATATTTCCAGATCCCTGTCGTCCGCTTCTGTACAGACCAGTTCACAACTGCCAGGTACTCAGTGGAATGAAAGATCGCTGTCCCCAGAAAGAGTGACTGCACTAACGCCTGATCATCCATGCGGATTGCAAGAAGCTGTCCCACATACAGACTCACGACACTCACCAGGTACGCCAGGCGTCCGCGCGATGACAACTGAAAATCACGGCATTCTCGTGCAATCACGATCAGAGCCGGAGCGACCAGAAGCGGATCGAGCCAGTTAAGTCCCGGAAGCATTCCCTGAATATTCTGGAAGACCTCATTCTGATTGCTGACAGAGATCGCCTGACGAAAGAAAGCCCATAGAACGAGCAGACGCAGGGCAGTTCGCTCAAAAACAACATGACATTCGGTCATGTCGGGGCGCGTGAATCGTCCGTAAATTCGCGCAATCCCCGCATGTTGGGCGGCGAAATGCCAGGCATTCCAGGCGTAGTCGATCATCATCAACAGCATCAAGGAATTGGTCGCCTGCGGGGAAAGGCTCGCAATCCAGACCAACGCTAAAGCACCTGCTATCAGAGACAGGCCAATACTTCCAAACCGGGCCGGTTCTTTCCAAAAGCGTTCCGAGTCAAAGAAGACCATCACCAGAGTTATCCAGCGGTGTGGCGTACTGAGAAAGTAGATCTGAAAGAGAGTCAGTGGCCCGATGACCGACGGTATGCCCTGCATCGACAACACGACAGCCAATGGCCACCACAGTACGTTTGCCACAAACAGCAGATCAAACAGCGGTGACACCAGCCAGGATTTCACCGGCGGTACGGAAGCTTCCGCGACGGAAGGGAGCGAGACCCCTGGCTGAATACTGATGCTCATTTCAAGCGGCTCCAGCCGTCATGGGTCTTCAACCCGTCGATGGAACACCAATCTGCCAAGGCCGCAGCGACCGGCACAAATTGCCGATTCAGGTGGTCGACTGAGGTATCGGACTCCCGACTGTGAGCACTGAAAGCGTTCGGGAATTGATAGCAGAAAAGCCCGAAAATAGAAGTGATCAACTCGTCATCGACGGGCGAGTCGGCAGGATCGCGCAATCCGACAGGACTGCTGCGATCAGGCGACATTCTTCTCCACCGAACCGGTAGAAGCGGCTGCGGGATCTACTTCGAGCCTTTGAAAATCTTGCGGTCGAGGCGTGGAATGTACAGTGTCCAGTGTGAGGCACTGTTCGTATCGTCCTGGATTGCCCGGGTGAATTCGTGCAACTTCGCGTCCAGGTTGTCCAGCAGGTGCAGCGCCACCGCTTCGGGGGTCATTGGCAGGCGAGGGCTGCCGAATTCGTACTGGCCATGATGACTGAGAATCATGTGTTTCAGTCTCAACGCGAGCTCTTCCGGGAATGCTTCACCTGTCAATTCTTCGACCTGGCGGATCTTCTCGGAAAGCATTTCAACGCCGATCACCAGATGCCCCAGCAACTGCCCTTCGTCGGTATAGACAAACCCCGACTCAACCGAAAGTTCGCGAGTCTTGCCGAGATCGTGCAGGAAGATCCCTGCCAGTAGAAGTTCTTCGTTCAGTTCCACGTAGACTTCACAGATCTTGCGGGCGACTTTCAGAAGTGTCACCAGATGCTCGAGCAATCCACCGCGATAGGCGTGATGGGCTTTGACCCCCGCCGGCGTTTCACACAGGGATCGCATGATCGCGTCATCAAGCAGAAAACATTCCATCAGCGTTCGCAGGCTGGGGTGCTCGAAGCCAAGCAGCAGTGTCCGCAACTGGCCGAACAATTCTTCGATCTTCTGCGACGTCATTGACTCGAAATCGGCGGAATCAACGCTCGACAGCGGAACAATGTCGCAGTAAGTCAGGATCAGTTGCAATGTCCCCTGGAACAGTTGCACCTTTCCTTTAACTCGAACAAATCCACCTGTCTGAATATGTGCGCAGGCTTCTTCCGTGACGTTCCACATGCGGCCGTTGATCAGTCCGGTTCGATCACGAAGATCGACAGAGAGATACAGCGCTGCATTCCGGTTGGCTCGCAGTTGCTTATCAGAAACCAGGAAGACCTCTTCGACGATATCACCGTCTTTAAGGTCAGTCACAAACCGGCGAGACATGGCAGGCAGTCCAAAGGAGAAGAAGCGGCAAAGATAGCGATTCTAGGCGCGACAGCGGCAGGTCACAAGGAAGGGACGAGACACCATCTTCTGACTCCCCCGGGTCAAACGCGCAAAAGTATTACTGCCGCTCGGTTTGGGGCGGAATCGCGCCAAATCCGTCGCATCGCTGCGCCGAGATTGAGCGAATCAGGCAAGTCGCCACTCAACGTCGCTCGCCACAGATTGAGAACCGCGATTACACATCCCCTCGAGCTTACCTCGATGGAACCGGGCTTTTGCACGACGTCACCAGTCAAGTGGCTGGGGTGGCCCGGCCACCCGACGCACGCCGGCGGAATTAAGCTAACAAAAGTAGGGTGGGACCAGTGGCGTTTCGCCACGCCGGCCCACCAATTCAAGCAACAACCCAATTCACACGAGCAAAGATGGTGGGCCGGCGCTCAAAACGAGCTTGTCCCACCCTACGTCTTCGCGCCCCCCTAGGGTCATGCTTCGCAAAGCGTCAGTTCAACCCCGGCCATACCAAATTAAGGCATGACGACAAGGCATGTGGATACGTGCCTTTGCCAGATCAGAATTGCTCGATGACGCGCGGAATCAACTTTGCCAGCTTTTGACCGCCGATGGCGGCATTGGCAAGGATTTTCGAGATTTCTACAGGTTCCAGATGATCAGGCAGGCAGATGTCTGTCACGACGGAGAATCCGAGAACCTGCATGCCGCTGTGAATAGCGACCAGGACTTCAGGAACGGTGGACATTCCGACAACATCGGCACCGTAGGCCTTGAGCATCCTGTATTCGGCTCGCGTCTCCAGGTTGGGACCGGGGACTGCGACAAATACGCCCTTGTGAACGTGAATTCCTAACTCAAGCGCACTGGCGCGCGCGATCCCCAGGAGCCGTCGGCTATAGGGTTCGCAAAGGTCTGGCCAGCGTGGGCCCAGCCGATCGTCGTTAACACCCCGCAGAGGACTATCCGGCATCAGGTTGATGTGATCTTCGATTACAACCAGATCGGCTAACTCCAGTTGAGGATTGATGCCTCCTGCGGCATTCGTGACGAGCAATGTGTCCGCACCCAGCGCCTTCATGACGCGAACGGGAAAAGTGACCTGCTGCAGCGAGTATCCTTCGTAGTAATGGAAGCGACCTTCCATCGCGACAATAGGGACTCCACGCAGTAGACCGCAAACCAGCCGGCCGGCATGTGAGGGGGCCGTCGAGATTGGGAAGTGCGGAATCTCACCGTAGGGAATCGTGGCCTGGATCTCGATCTGCTCCGTCAATCCACCCAGGCCGGTTCCCAGAATCATCCCGACCTTGGGATGCCCCTGCCACGACTGGCGAATGAACGTTACCGCCTCCTGGATTCGATCGAGCAACCCCTGCACGGCAATCCTCCACAACAACTGCAAAAAACACTGTAAATCCGCACTTGACCTAAAACAAACACCGGCCGACGGTCACTCGTAGACCGAAGGCCGGCGTCATGCTTGCCCTGTCCATTCCGCCCTTTGGCGTCACCATCAGGAATCCTGTGGCGATGGCGCTAACGATCAATAGTCGTCGTCATCGTCGTCGTCATCGTCGTCATCGTCATCATCAAAATCATCGTCGTCGTCGTCAAAATCGTCGTCGTCTTCGAATTCATCATCTTCGAACTCGTCGTCGAATTCGTCGTCGATTTCTTCATCATCGATTTCTTCGACATCTTCATCTTCTTCGAATTCATCTTCCTCACCGAAGTCGTCGTCCCCTGCGGGGCCGCCTTCTTCGTCCGCCATATACGGCGAGACAACGCTGTCGTGGGAAGCGGCCGGAAGCAAGCAGGCCAATGCGTGTTCTTCTTCGAGCACAACTTTGGTCATCGGTACTAACCTCAATAACTCGGACAGGGGACTGAACGTGACAGAAACGGTATCGGGTCTGTCGCTGACACACTCGATCCAGTGCCACGCGACTAGATTAATCTCATCGAATTCATGGCCATCGGCAAATCGCCAACCGTGTGGCTCGTCAACTGGATAGTCGACACGCGAAAACTTGTCAAGCGCTCACTTCAACCAGAACTCGAATTCTGCGGAGAAGATCGGACAGACCACATCCATGAGTTTCGGAAAAACCTCTCACTGCGGCAGTTCTCTTACCGTGGTTTGTGTCGGACGGCAAATGAAGAAAACTTGAATAACTCGTCGTATCGTCCGACAAAATGACGAGATTTCAGCCGCAAGAAATCAGAGTCAGCAAATTGAGAGGCTGGTTTTTATGATTTGATCTCCAAAACCGCCGGTTTTTTCGCGCCACATTCCCGTCTTGTTCATTTGGCCTCAAACAATATGATCCCAGTCCGCCAATTGAGCGGGGTGTCAGTTTCGCCGCCGCGGCGACTTTCTGGGGTAGTTCCAGTGACCGTGAATCATGGTGTTCAAATCGACGGCAGCCGCTTCTGGGTGATCCACCGCCGCCGAAGGTACGGACCATTTGATTACGAATGGAGTTCGGACTTTCGCGGCGTGGAACTGCTTTACGACGGCAAGAAATTTGGTGAGTATTGCAGTGCTGATGAATTGTTTGCGGACTTGAAGCCCTTCGGATTGCCAATGAGCGTCGTTTCGGTCACCAGTATCGTCATGGGATGCGTGCTGTTTGGTATCTTCCGTGGCCTGAGGGAACCCGAGCGGCGAGAACTTGTGGAACTCTGCTTGCACGAGCACGGATTCGATCGCTTCTCGCTGTCGTAACACGTTTGTGTTAAGACCAGAGCGATAGAAACTCGAATGCCAGATTGGCAGCCAAGATCGAGGTAATCCCGGCGTGATCATACGGAGGTGAAACCTCGACCAGGTCGAATCCCACCGTGTTTAATCCTCGCAGTCCCCGAACAAGTTGCAGGATCTCGTAACTTGTCAGTCCGCCGACTTCGGGTGTACCTGTCCCTGGGGCAAACGCAGGATCGACAACATCGATGTCGAGCGTCACATAGAGTCGTTTTGTCCCGACCACGGTACGAACTTCAGCACACACATCAGCAAGGTTGCGCGTGCGGAAGTCGTCAAGCGTGATCATTCGCGCTCCCAGTGCGATCGCGTCCGCGTAATCCTGAGGTCCGTTCGTCGGACCACGTATGCCAATTTGAAAATAGGCCGCTGTGTCGATTAACCCCTCGTCAATGGCTCGCTTGAACGGAGTTCCATGACTGTAGGGTTGTTGTGGGTACTCGGAGTCCCAGGTGTCGGGATGGGCGTCGAAATGAACCACTGCCAGGGGCCCATGCTTTTTCGCATGAGCTCGCAGCAGCGGCAGAGAGATCGAGTGATCGCCACCGAGCGTCAACAACCGGCAGCCAGCGTCGAGAATGCGGCTTGCAGTCAACTCGATCTGAGCGTGAGTAGCCTTGATGTCGGGAGGAACAACATCGACGTCGCCGTAATCCACAACCTTCAGGCTGCGGAACGGGGCGACATGCTGTGCATTGTTGTAGCCCCACAACAGGAGCGATTGTTCACGGATGGCGCGCGGGCCGAAACGAGTTCCACCTCGATATGAGGTGGAACTGTCGTAGGGGACACCCAGGACGGCAACATCAACCCCGGTAAGGTCCGTGGTATGAGTTGCCCGTCCAAAGGTGGAAATCCCCGCATACGGCTGCGCTGCGAAGACAGCATCTGTCATGTTACTTGACAGCCTTTACTTCGAATCGGTGCTTGACGGGCTGGACCATCTTGTAGATCTCGGCCTGCTTTTCCTGGATCTGTTCCGTTCGCTTCGCCAGTTCCTTTGGCTTTCGTTCGGCAACAACGTCGGCCAGCCAATCGGGAGCATTGAACATGACGACTCCACGGAATCGCTGATGGACCATTCCGTTCTTCTGATTGATGGCGTTGAAGACCTTCTGAGCCTGATCATAGATTGGTCCCTTGGTCACGTTGCCAAGGTTGACACCTTCTGCCAGTTCGCTGGCGGTGTGCGTGGCAACTTCGACACCATCAATGGTGATTGAGTATTTACCTGCGACCAGGCCTGACACGGCGAGTTCGTAGCTGTTCAGGTCCTTCAAGTCATTCATGTAGGGGAGCAGTGATACCCAGTCTCCTTGAACGGGAATTGGCAGTGCTGCGTCCAGGCGGTCAAACGCGACACCAGTTTCGGTTTTTGACTCACCACTGATTGTGCAATTCTTAACCTTGGAACCTGCACTGGCTCCGAACGAATTGCGATCAATTCCCACATGGCTGACGAGGGCGGGAGCCTTCAAGCCGGTCAGGATTGCGTGTGCCATAAACATGCCACCGTTTGACGAGGTGTGGAATCCGTCGCCAAAAGGACGGACCGCATCAGCTTTGTCAGCTTCCATCTTTTCCAAGGCAGTTCGCGTGATCGCATACTGATCGACAAACGCAGCACCGTGTGTGGCGGCGAGGTCCTTCAATGGTGAATAAAAGGTCTTCTGAGTTTCCAGGTAGAGCTTGAATCGTTCCTGAACGCGACGATCGACCGCATTGGGCGAGACCAGTCCAACGCGAGCGCCGGCCGCTTTGGCCATCGTCAGCATGGCTTCGGTTCCTTCGACATAGGGCTTCTGCCGATTGGGATCGAAGTTGCCGTAGCCACCATCATTCATTCCGAAATTGATTGTCATGACCGTTGGCTTTTCTGCCAGGACATGGTCTTTGAAGCGGTTCTTGCCACCCTGTGCGGTGTCGCCACCAATCCCCGCATTGATGAACGTCAGGTTCCAGGTGGGGAACCGTGTTGTCAGATACAATTCGATGTCGCTGGAGTATTGATACTGCTCGGTGATGCTGTCTCCAAGAAATAAGACGCGATCATTGGCTTTAAAGAGAAAATCGTCGGCCATGGCCATGGAAACGGTCGTCAGCATCATCACTGACGCTACCAGACATCGAACAAGACTCCGCATAGTTGTTCCTTCCGAAGTTGAAAATGAAGATTTCACCTGATGACGAAGGCCAGGCGAAACCACACAATACGCAGAATTCGAGGGATATGCCACGGTTGGAGATCACGACCAGGAGCGAACCACGACGATCTCGCGGGCGTAGCAGCGGACTGCTTCCAACGGGGCAAACGCTAAGGGGCGATTGACCACGCGGAATTCATTCGCACAATCATGGCACGTTGTTACACTGCACCAAAGATAATCAATTTGACTTTGGCCAGCGGACGTGCACTCTCCCTTTCCTCGTGATGTCCGTAGATCGCAACATCGGCGAAATGCCGGGTTCGGAAATTTGTATGGTCACAGAGACCCACGTGCCGCAACCTGATGCCGCAGCAGCGACACGCACGTGGCCGGGACGGGTTGGGCTGCTTGTCGTCCTCATCGTTCTGATTATGGTGTTCATCAGGAATCGTGAAGTTCTTTCGCTCGATTCTCTGGCTTCTCAACAGGATGCGTTGCGGCATGCCGTCATTGACCAACCCGTACTCGTATTCGGGTCGGCGTTTCTTCTGTACGTCGTGGTGACGGGATTGTCGTTACCTGGTGCGGCCGTGATGACGCTGGTCTATGGCTGGTTATTCGGGTTCTGGCAGGGTGTCCTGCTGGTCAGCTTTGCTTCGACCACCGGAGCGACCGCAGCATTCCTGATGTCGCGGTTCCTGCTGCGTGATCTGATTCAGAATCGATTTCGTGACCGACTGGTCACATTCAACCAGGCCCTGGAGCGTGAGGGAGCGTTTTACCTGTTTACGTTGCGATTGATCCCCCAGGTACCGTTCTTTCTGGTGAACCTTGTAATGGGACTGACCCCCGTACGAACCGTGACATTCTGGTGGGTCAGCCAATTAGGAATGCTGCCGGGGACCTGCATCTACGTTTATGCAGGGACCTCCATCGGCAATCTGGACACATTGCGAGATGGTGGTCTGTCGGGGATCCTGACCTGGCAATTAGCAGTCGCGTTCACGTTGTTGGGACTGTTCCCCTTGCTCATCCGGCGGTTGATGACCATTCTGACGGGACGACCGACTGGGACCAGCGGCGTACAGGAGTAATGCTCAACGATGACCCATCCGGCCCTGCAGCCCGTCGACGAATTCAATGAACGACTGGGAAATCTCGTTCACCCCGCGAACTGGACGAATCCGACACCTGCCGGGCGTTACAACCTGGTCGTGATCGGGGCGGGAACGGCTGGTCTGGTGACGGCAGCGGGTGCAGCAGGCCTGGGTGCCAGAGTCGCATTGATCGAACGGGATCTCATGGGAGGGGACTGCCTCAACGTCGGGTGTGTCCCGTCGAAAGCTCTGATCAGTGCCGCTCGATCAATCTCATCCGCTCGCGCGGCGGACCAGTTTGGAATCCGGATCACAGGGCCGGTGGTTGCGGATTTTCCGGAGGTGATGCGTCGATTGCGTCGGCTTCGATCAGAGATTGCTCCCAACGATTCGGCAGCAAGATTCGCCGGCCTGGGGGTCGATGTCTTTCTTGGCAGTGGACGTTTTACAGGTCCTGATGGCATCGAAGTGGGGGGACAGACGCTGCGATTCGCGCGTGCCGTGATCGCCACAGGGGCACGTGCTGCGACACCTCCAATTCCAGGGCTGGTCGAAGCGGGGTATTTGACGAACGAAACCGTCTTCTCGCTGACAGAACTGCCACCGCGACTGGCGGTGATTGGCGGTGGACCGATTGGATGTGAACTCGCTCAGGCTTTCGCGCGGCTCGGTTCTCAGGTCATCGTAATTGAACGGTCGGGACAGTTACTGGGACGCGAGGATGAAGATGCTGCCGCCTGCGTCCTGAGTTCCCTTCGCCGAGAGGGAGTGCAAGTTCTTCTTGAGACGAGTGTTTCAAGTGTGAAATCGGGGACAGGAACCAGAACTGTTGTCGTAAAGAGGCCCGGGAACTCGACGGAAAGCCAGGACATTGAGGTTGATCAGATCCTCGTGGCTGCCGGGAGAACCCCAAATATCGCGGACCTGAATCTGGAAGGGGCAGGGGTGAAGTTCAATGAGAAAGGAGTCGTTGTCGACGACCACTTGCGAACAACGAACACGCGAGTTTACGCAGCGGGAGATGTCTGCTCACCCTACAAGTTTACTCACGCCGCAGACTTCATGGCTCGCATCGTGATTCAGAATTCGTTGTTCTATAGTCGAGCCCGTGCCAGTTCGTTGACGATTCCGTGGTGTACCTACACATCACCCGAGGTGGCTCACGTCGGCCTGAACGAAGTCACTGCGCGCGACAAGCAGATCGCGATTCAGACGTTTATCCAACCACTCTCTCACATCGATCGGGCTCAGTTGGAGAGCGCGACCGAAGGATTCGTAAAGATTCATGTCAAAGCGGGCAGCGATCAGATCGTCGGAGCGACCATCGTGGCCGATCATGCGGGTGAGATGATTGGCGAAATTGTGCTCGCGATGACAAACCGAATCGGGCTGGGACGACTCGCCAGCACGATCCATCCGTATCCGACGGTTGCAGAGGCAATCCGGAAGTGCGGGGACCAGTACAACAAGAATCGACTGACGCCGTTTGTGAAGGGCCTGTTCCAGAGATGGCTGAAGTGGACTCGTTAGTTAGTCCTCAAGTAAGCGAACCTGTTTAGCGGAGTTCGGAAAGAACGTGAAAAAA
>JBAWWJ010000201.1:0-15168 GCA_037146815.1 Planctomycetota bacterium | reverse complement strand
CTCCACGACGGTGCGTGGCATGTGGGTTCCAGAGCGAGTCTGGGAGCAGTCGTTTGCCGGTGACATTGCCGAAGCGGGAATGGAGTACACGCTTCTGGACGATACTCACTTTCGCAACGCTGGCCTGCACGACGACGACCTGTATTCCTACCAATTGACCGAAGAAGATGGTCGGCTGTTGAAAGTGTTTGCGGGTGGGGAACGCTTGCGCTATCTGATTCCCTACCAAGACCCTCAAGAGACGATCAATTACTGCCGGGAGGTCGCCGAACGCCATCCGAATTCCGTCCTTGTGTTTGGGGACGATGGTGAGAAATTCGGTGTCTGGCCGGGATCAAATGAACTTGTCTTCCGTGATGGCTGGTTGCGCCGGTTCTTCACGGCACTCAGCGAGAATCGTGACTGGCTTCAAGTCACGACGATGTCCGAGACCGTTGATCATGTGTCGCCCGCGGGACGGATCTACCTGCCTGATGCCAGCTATCGTGAAATGACGGAGTGGGCTCTGCCGACCGAGAAGCAGGGGCACTTCCGCCAGTTGATTCAAGAACAGCAGCAGCGGCACGACTGGTACCGAACCAAGCAATTCATGCGAGCCGGCTTCTGGCGCAATTTCCTGGTGAAGTACCCGGAAGCCAACGAGATGTATTCACGGATGCTTCAGGTCAGTCGTCGCGTTGAAGAGCTTTCAGCGACAGCGACGGATGCCGCTGCAATGCAACTTATCGAAGACGCACGTCGGGAACTGTATCGAGCACAGTGTAATTGTCCGTATTGGCATGGTGCGTTTGGTGGTCTGTATCTCCCTCATCTGCGAAACGCGATCTATTCGAAACTGATCACTGCAGATACGCTGCTCGAGCGTGCCACGGGGCGTCGTGGCCAGTGGGTCGATATCCAGGCCGACGACTACAATCTGGATGCTCGCAAGGAAATCCGCCTGTCAGGCGACCGCCTGGTCGGCTTTCTTTCACCTGGCCGGGGCGGTCATCTGTACGAACTGGACGTGCGAGCGATTCAGATCAACATGCTCGCAACGCTCAATCGACGCCCGGAACCGTATCATGAACGGATTCGTCAACATGCGGGCCAGGGTGAAAACTCGTCTGGCGGTGGCGTTGACCCCAATGGCGGTGTCTGTTTCAAGCAACCGGGACTCGATCAAAAGCTGCAATACGACAATGCCCCTCGAAAGAGCCTGGTGGATCATTTCTTCCAGCCCGGTTTGCAACACGAATCATTCTGTCATGGTCACGGCGAACTGGGAGACTTTACTGAAGGGGTCTACCAGTCGAAACTGAGGCGCAGCCAGGAACGCGTTGAAGCGGGGATGTGGCGCGAAGGAAAACTGGGTCCGTACACGGTCAAGCTTTCCAAATCGGTCGCGCTATCATCGGCTGACGGTGGAACATTGGACATCGTTTACACACTCGAGAACCTGCCCCCCGATCTGCCGATTCACTTTGGGGTTGAATTCAATTTCGCGGCGATGCCGGCAAATGCGACTGACCGCTATTACTACGGCGAGAACGGTCAGTCGCTCGGAACGCTCGACAACCGCCTCAATACCGGGCCCATCAGTCGGCTCGGACTGGTTGATGAATGGCTCGGAATCGACGTTGCGTTGGAAACGTCTCAACCTGCTGGCTTCTGGTCGCTGCCAATTCAAACGGTCAGCCAGTCTGAGAGTGGATTTGAACTGGTCCATCAAAGTTGTGCCGTGGTACCGCATTGGCAGTTCGTCGCACCTGCGGACGGACGATGGACGGTCAGATTGTGCCTTTCTTTCGACACGACTGTTTCGCAGGCACGAGCGTTGGCAGAATTGAAACCGCATGGAAGAGAACTTGCCGGTTCAAGTCGCCGTTAAACATGCGAAATTACGAAAGGAATAGCTGCCTCCATCGCTCAGGGTCTAAATCTCGCGGACATTTACTAACCTCCGCGACGTTGCTCGGATCGGTCATGCCAGATCGGTTCCTTCTCGCCATCCGGATCATTGATTGCCACAGGTGCCTCGATTCGGGAAATCCTGCTCAAACGTCCGCACCTGCTGACCATGTGTGGCATTCGAGGCTGCGTTGACTCTCGGGACCCGTTCACACGATCCAATGTCTGCTGATTGACCGAAAACCTTATTTCGAAAGATGATCGGTTGCCGGGGGGCTTACAATGTGGCGAAGTTGGCTGGGATTGCGTATTCTCTCACGCCCACAACCAATGTCGTTGCAAGGACTTGATGGATGCGTATTCGTGATATTTACACGGGCCGACGATTCGGCCTGTCGATTGAGATTTTTCCGCCGAAAACCCCGGAAGGTGATGAATCACTGCGCCAGACGCTGCGAGAACTCGCTCCGTTCCAGCCTGCCTTTGTTTCCTGTACCTATGGTGCTGGTGGCTCCACCAGCAAGCGGACCGTCGAATGGTGTCAGGAAATCCAGACGTCGTTTTATCTTCCTTCAACCGCTCACTTTACGTGCGTCGGAAGTTCTCGAGCCGAACTGATTGAATGGCTGACGTTTGCCTGGGGAGCAGGGATTCGGAATATCATGGCCCTGCGCGGTGATGCTCCCGTCGGACAGACCGAATTTACCCCAGTCGAAGGGGGACTGAAACATGCCAACGAACTGGTCGCCCTGATTCGAGAACACTTTCCTGAGATGGGGATTGGCGTCGCTGGATATCCGGAAAAGCATCCGTCAGCACCCAGTTTTGACGTCGACTTCCAGAATCTGGTTCGCAAGGTTCGAACGGGTGCCGATGCTATTTACACTCAGTTGTTCTTCGATAACGCGAACTTTTTGAGGTTTCGCGATCTCATTGAACGGGAACGGCTGGGGGTGCCTGTTATCCCCGGAATCATGCCGATCACCGAGTTTGCTCGAATTCAGCGCATCACCGCGATGTGCGGAGCGGTCATCCCGAAATCGCTGGCGGAACGACTGGAGCGAGTCAAAGACGACAAGGAGGCTCAGTACGAAATCGGAGTCGAATTCGCCATCGCCCAGTGTCGCGAACTGCTGGATCAGGGTGTCGCCGGAATTCACCTGTACTGCCTGAACAAGAGTCACGCCTGCACTCGCATTCTGGAAGCGTTGGGACTGGGCGGAAGCCATTAGGTTGGCCGCTTTCCCTGACCACACGAATGCATTGAATTGACAATTGCCGACTCCTTGGTGCGTCGGCTGCTGCGGAATATTCTGCCCACAATCCTTGATCTACGAATTTCCCATGCCAACTCGCCCTGACGGTTATTTCGAGCAACTTCTCGCAGAACGAATCCTGGTCCTCGATGGGGCCATGGGGACGATGATTCAGCGTTATCAGCCGACGGAAGCCGATTATCGAGGCGACCGTTTTCTATCGCACCCGATCGATCTGAAAAACGCCGGTGATGTGCTGGTGCTGACTCAGCCCAAGATGATTGCCGAGATCCATCGTCAATACCTCGCTGCTGGCGCGGACATCATCGAGACCGATTCGTTCAACGCGAACCTGATTTCGATGGAAGAATTCGGACTGGCGGAATTCACTCGAGAAATCAACGTCACAGCAGCCCGGCTGGCTCGTGGTGTCTGCGATGAGTTTGCCATTACGACACCGAATAAACCCCGGTTTGTCGCAGGGAGTATCGGTCCGACGAAAGTGATGCTGTCGTTCAATGCGGACAAGCCGGGCTATCGGCCAGTCAATTTTGACCGCATGGTCGAATCGTATTCGGAACAGATCCGCGGCCTGATTGAAGGGGGAGTTGACCTGCTGCTGCCGGAAACATCGTTCGATACACTGAACATGAAGGCCTGCCTGTTTGCGATCGAAGATGTCTTCGCCGAACTGGGAGTCCGCCTGCCGGTCATGGTGTCGGGGACAATCTTCACGGGAGGGCGAACGCTCACCGGACAGTCCGTCGAAGCGTTCTGGACTTCGGTTTCGCATGCACCGATGCTCACGATCGGACTGAACTGTGCACTCGGTCCAAAGCAGATGCGACCGTACATGGAAAGTCTGGCGAACCTGGCTCCTCGCTATATCAGTTGTTACCCCAATGCCGGGATGCCGGACGGGTTTGGTGGTTTTGACTCCAACCCTGCTGACGTCGCTGCCAACCTGCGTGAATTCGCGCAGAACGGTTGGGTGAACATCGTCGGTGGGTGTTGCGGCACGAACCCTGATTTCATCAAGGCGATTTCCGCAGCAGTGGATGGAGTGCCACCTCGCAAAATCCCCGACATTCCACGTATTTCTGCCTACTGCGGAAAGGAGCGGGTTGAACTGCGCCCGGATTCGAACTTCCTGATGATCGGAGAACGAACCAACGTCACCGGATCGCGGAAGTTTGCCCGCCTGATCAAGGAAGAGAAATACGAAGAAGCCATTTCGATCGCCGGCCAACAGGTCGAGGGCGGCGCGAACATGGTCGACGTCAACATGGACGAAGGGTTGCTGGACAGCGAAAAGGAGATGACTCATTTCGCCAACCTGATCTCCGACGATCCTGACGTCAACAAAGTCCCGGTGATGGTCGACAGTTCCAAGTTCAGCGTGATCGAAGCAGGCTTGAAGTGCCTCGATGGCAAGGGAGTCGTTAATTCAATCAGTATGAAGGAAGGCGAAGAAAACTTCATGGCTCAGGCTCGCCGGATTCGCCGATACGGTGCCGCCGTTGTTGTGATGGCCTTTGACGAGCAGGGGCAGGCGACGACGTGTTCGGAAAAGGTCCGGATCTGCAAGCGTGCTTATCAGATGTTGACCGAGCAGGCAGGCTTCCCGGCCGAAGACATCATTTTCGATGCCAACATCCTGACGGTTGGCACCGGGATGGAAGAGCATGCGAACTATGCGGTCGAGTTCATTGAGGCACTCCGTCAGATCAAGAAGGAATGTCCGGGAGCCAAGACATCGGGTGGGGTGAGTAACGTTTCGTTCTCTTTCCGCGGCAACGACGTTGTCCGCGAAGCGATGAATGCAGCGTTCCTGTACCACGCGATTCAGGCGGGGCTCGACATGGGGATCGTCAACGCTGGTCAACTGGCGGTCTATGACGAAGTCGACAAAGAATTGCTCGTCTATATCGAGGACGTACTGCTGAATCGGCGCCCCGATGCGACCGAGCGGCTGATTACGTTCTCAGAGAAATTCAAAGACGGTGGACGCGAAGCCGCAGATGCGCCCGGTGTCGAAGAATGGCGACTGGGATCCGTCGAAGAGCGACTGAAGCATGCCTTGCTGAAGGGGATCACGGACTTCATCGATACGGATACGGAAGAGGCTCGCGTCAAGTATGGCAAGCCACTGGAAGTGATCCAGGGGCCGCTGATGGACGGGATGAACGTTGTCGGTGGCTTGTTCGGTGAAGGGAAGATGTTCCTGCCGCAGGTTGTGAAGAGTGCCCGCGTGATGAAAAAGGCGGTGGCGTACCTCGAACCGTTCATGGAAGCGGAAAAAGCGGCCAACAACGCATTGAAGGAATCTCGCGGCGAAGTTGTGGAACAAGCGACTGCTCGCGATTCCTATCGAGGCCGGATTGTCCTCGCGACAGTGAAAGGGGATGTTCACGATATCGGCAAGAATATCGTGGGGGTTGTCCTACGCTGCAACAACTTCGATGTCATCGATCTGGGTGTAATGGTCGCCTGCGACAAGATCCTTGAGACCGCCAAGGCCGAAAAGGCAGACATCATCGGACTCAGCGGCCTGATCACTCCTTCACTCGACGAGATGACTCACGTTGCTAAAGAAATGCAGCGTCAGGGGTACTCCGTGCCGCTGCTGATCGGTGGAGCAACCACTTCGGCCAAGCACACGGCTGTCAAGATTGCCCCGCATTTTGACCACCCGATCGTACATGTGGTGGATGCGTCTTTGTCGGTACCGGCAGTGGAAAGCCTGCTCGACCCGACTCGCAAGGGAGAATTCGTCGCGAAGAACACCGCAAACCAGTTGCGCGATCGATCGAATTACGAAGCGATGCAGTCGAATCGCAAACTGGTTCCGTACGCGGAAGCATTTCAACGGCGCTATGCGACGGATTGGCAGAAGGTACAGATTGAATCTCCCGCGTTTGTGGGGACTCGAGTCCTGGATGACTTCCCGCTGGCGGAACTTGCGCCATTCATCGACTGGTCGCCGTTCTTTCAGACGTGGGAACTGCGGGGAAAATATCCAAAGATTTTCGAAGATCCGACGGTCGGCGAGCAGGCTCGCAAGGTCTTCGACGATGCTCAGGCACTGTTGAAGCGGATTATTGATGAAAAGCTGCTGACGGCGCGGGGAATCTACGGATTCTGGCCAGCGGTGTCTGAGGGGGATGACATTGTCGTGACGATTCCCGATTCGGCAACGACGGTACGATTCCCGATGCTGCGTCAGCAATGGGAACGACCGGGGCAAAGCGACTTCCGGTCACTGGCGGATTACATCGCTCCAGTCGAATCTGGCCGGAAGGACTACCTGGGGGCGTTTGCTGTCACGACCGGGATTGGCTGCGATGAACTGGCTAATAAATTCCAGGATGAATTGCACGACGATTACTCATCCATCATGACCAAGGCGATCGCCGACCGACTGGCCGAAGCGTTTGCCGAATACCTGCATCGGCGGGCTCGCTCGGACTGGGGTTATGGATTAAACGAACGATTGTCGACCGATGAACTGATCGAAGAAAAGTATCGCGGGATTCGCCCCGCCTATGGATATCCGGCGTGCCCCGATCACACCGAGAAGCCAAAGCTGTTCGATCTTTTGAACGCCGAGGCTGCGACAGGAATTCGGCTGACGGAGAGTTTCGCAATGCATCCTGCAGCGAGTATCAGCGGATTGTATTTCGCTCATCCCGAAGCAAGGTATTTCAGTGTCGACAAGATCAGTCGCGATCAGACCGAAGACTACGCCCGCCGCAAAGGAATGCCACTGGCTGAAATTGAACGCTGGCTGTCGCCGAACCTGGGTTACGACAACTGAAGCCAGACGAGATTCGCAATCTGTCCGAAGTGGATTTCCAGGGCACAGGCCAAACCTCCGAGATCCTGATGGAAACCTTGTCGAACTCGTCGGTCTCTGGAAACAGTGATTTCGACGGTGAGATTCAAAAAGCACCAACCACTTCGTCCGTGCTTTTTGTCATAGAGCCGTGGTCGGCCTGCGAAGCGATGTCATCAAACGACTTGTAACGATGAAGCAGGCGGTCCTTCACTCGCATGATACTTCAAGAGGATCGGCTGCCAGTATCGGCGTCTGTGGTAATGGCCTGAGTTACTGCGGTCGGTTCTGCCAGGCCTGCTTTAACTCATCGAACCCGCGCAGTGTTCCTCCCGATGGACCGCCGTTTGTTCCGCCGACATTGTCGGATCGGCCGGAATCGGAGCGATTCACCGTTTCGTCACTGCGTGTACCAGAAGAGCGAGGCCCCTTGGTGTGCCCGCCTGGCCGCGATTCGCCAGCGGCGCTGTTTGATCCGCGTTTCGGGCTGGGGGGGCTCGGACCATTCGGCGGAATCATGGTCAGACCAATCCGCTTTCGGTCCCGATCAACACTCAGGACCCAGACTGTGACAACATCACCAATCGAAACGATGTCCTGCGGTGATCGAACGAAATGAGATGCCAGTTGGCTGATGTGAACGAGTGCTGAGTCTTTCAAACCGACATCGACGAAGGCCCCGAAGTCGACGACGTTCAGAACGGTCCCCTGCAACTCCATGCCGACTTCGATGTCGTCGAGCGAAAGGACCCCCTGACGAAAGACCGGCAAAGGAAGATCAGCGCGAGGATCACGCCCCGGTCGCAGCAATGCATCAACGATATCCGTCAATGTCGGCAAACCAACGGTCAGCTCTTGGGCCATTCGCGGGGCCTCGATCGCTGACAGTCGTTCACGCAGTGGCGATGGATCCGTTCCCGGTCGCAGGAGGTCTGGCGACAGATCGCACCTTGCCAGCAACAGACGAGCCACCTCGTAGCTTTCGGGATGGATCCAGGTGTTGTCGAGTGGCTCTTCACCATCGAGCTTCAGAAAACCAGCCGCCTGAGTGAACGTTGCCGGGCCGACCCCTGGCACGTCGAGCAACTGCTTGCGGCTTTGGAATCGTCCGCTCTTCTCGCGGTACTCAACAACACGCCTGGCGATGAGCTGGTTGAACCCAGAGACATGCATCAGTAACGATGGGCTGGCAGTATTCAGATCCACTCCGACGAAGTTGACACACGACTCAACGACATCGTCCAGTGCTTCTTTCAACTGTTTCGCATTCAAGTCGTGCTGATACATGCCGACACCGATGTGCTGCGGTTCGATCTTCACGAGTTCGCTGAGCGGATCCTGCAGACGACGGCCAATACTGATCGTGCCACGGGCGGTGGCGTCCAGATTGGCGAATTCCTGTTGTGCCACAGTACTCGTCGAATAGATACTCGCACCCGCCTCGTTCACAATGATGTAGCGAGCTTCGGGACATTCCGTGGAAATCAATTCGGAAACCAGTTCTTCGGTTTCTCGACAAGCGGTGCCATTGCCGATGGCGATCACGTTGCAGCGGTGCTCACGCAAGAAGGACGCAAGCTTGGTCCGGGCTTCACTTTTGCGTTCCGCCGATCCAACGATGCTGATGATGTCGATTCCAAGCAGGTTGCCGAATTCGTCCAAAGCAGCCAGCTTGCAGCCCGTCCGGAATCCAGGATCGATCGCAAGAACTCGTTGATCTCGCAACGGTGGTTGCAGCAGCAACTGCCGAAGATTCTGCGAGAAAACAGAAATCGCGTGTCGCTCGGCTTTTTCCGTCAGATCGCGTCGGACTTCCCGTTCCAGAGCCGGGCGAATAAAGCGATCGAGTGCATCAATGACACATGCCGTCAAAAATTCACGGCAGGGATGTTGATGGAGTCGCAGATAATCCAATGCCACTCGTTCGGCCTGAGGGGCGTCCCACTCGAAAGAGACTCGTAATGCCTTTTGCTCTTCCCCGCGATTCAACGCTAGTATGCGATGAGGGGGCATCTTGGTAATCGGTTCGCCGTATTCGAAGTAATCACGAAACTCGGGGTGTGTCTGGTTGGCCGTCTTCGTACCAACCGAAGTGAGGCGCCCGGTCTGTCGAGCGACCGTACGGCAACGTTCTCGCATGTCGGCATCATCAGAGATCTTTTCCGCGAGAATGTCAGCCGCCCCGGCAAGCACTGTGGCGACATCCGGCAATTCTTGTTCAGGGCGGATATACGCGGCAGCCGCCGTCTGCAAGCTGGCTTCCGTCAGCGATTGATCCCAGATCGAATCAGCCAGCGGCTCAAGTCCACGTTCGCGAGCTATCGTCGCTCGTGATCGTCTGCGGGGGCGGAACGGGAGGTACAGGTCTTCCAGACGCTTCAGTGAATCTGCCCGACAGATCTCTGCACGCAGTTCGGGGGTCAGCTTCCCCTGACTCTCAATCAATCGCAGGATGTCCGAAGCACGATCCGCTAATTGGCGCAGAGAAAGCACACGTTCCTGAATCGCCCGAATCTGTTCCTCGTGCAGGTTGCCGGTTCGCTCTTTGCGATAGCGGGTAATGAAAGGAACAGTGTTTCCCTCGTCAAGCAACTGCACCGTGTGGGTGACTTGCTCAAGCCGAAGATGCAGTTCCGTGGCGACTCGCGCCAGATCAACTGCGGTAGGAGTGTGCTGTTCCATTTTCAAGAGCCGTTCCGTAGCCAACGCATACCAACCGTGAACGATGATGGTATCGCATTTTCGCGCGACAATGGGAAGCGAAACGACGAATTGTCAGCAATTGATCAGGGAAGATCTTTTGTGGAAATGCGAAGCGTGCGAGCTCCCTTCAGGAAGCATGCTCGCATTGTGCCTCGATTCGGAGGCGACGCTGTGCTGAGTGTGATGAGCCCCGACTATGGCCCTAAGACGTCTTCGTGGGACTGCTGGCCGTTCTGATGAATCCGTGTGTCACGCCCTCGGTCAACGGCGATTGGAGTCGCAGACTGCCTCCTCGTCGAGACTATGAATAATCCGGGTCAGGCGTAACGCGGCACTACGCATTCCAGCGTTGATATTTCCACAGCGTCCAGATCGCCTGCAATCCATCACGGAGCTTGAGTTTTTTGCCACCGTTGGAGTCACGCGGTTCGTAAGCGACAGGAATTTCGGCAAAGCGAAGCTTCAGACGGGCTGCTTTTGCAATCACTTCCGGGCAGAACTCGAAGCGATTGCAGTCCAGCTTCATTCTCATCAAGTCGCTGACCTTCAGCACCTTGAAACAGCACGCTTCGTCACGAATCGACACACCATAAAGAATGCGGACAAGCAGATTCAGCAACCAGATCCCGGCACCGTGCGACAATCGGGTCGATCTGCCTGAGTGTGATCGGTATCCGACAACGATATCAGCCTCACCTGCCAGAAGTGGCTTCAGTAACCAGGGATACTCATCCGGTGAGACTTCCAAATCGGCATCCTGCACGATCAGGTACTGAGCTTTAGCCTCCAGAAGGGCTGTGCGAATGGCTGCCCCTTTTCCCAGATTGACCGAATGTTTCAGTAGGATGATCTGTCGCACATGAACTGGTCTGTCCGAGGTGTCCCAGCCCTTTTTCCATTCTTCCAGTCGAACCAATGTTCCGTCTGTGGAGCCGTCATCCACAATCACAATGTCCTTCGGAGTCGATTCGTCGATGACGCGCTGCAACAACTCCACGACTGTAGCAACCTCGTTGTAGACAGGGATTGCAACTGTAATATCAGGCACGATGACACCATCAGTACGGCCCGGGTTCGCAGTACGGCTTGGATTCGCTTGCTGAACAGCATCACTCCGTTGGCCGTCCGCCAGTATCAGCGAATTCACTGCTGTCACAGTCGAATGCATGATCGAACCCAAATCGAGCCATCGAAGCGATGTAATTCGATCGGATGCCGCAGTGATTGCATCGCAGAAAGTCACACAACGTGCCGTTCCTGTAGATATGCTACACACCGCAGCGTTTCGAGGCAATCGATGATCGCCGACAAATTCCTCAGAATCGGCGAAACAGTGGTTGCTATCGCCCAGTTTCCGCAGGCAAATTCGGGTGAAGTCCGTGTCTACGGACGGGTTTCGCGAGCTCTGCAGCCGCTCATTATTGCGTTTTCCGTGGCGGTGGCATTTTTATTCGCCAGGCCTAATACGGATCAACGACAGGCAGTCCCGCAGTTAATTCCGTGGCGTGCGCTGGGTCGGCTTGGGGTGTTGCAGTCATAACCATCGGTGTTGGCTGACCAGCAACATTGACTTCAGAAACAATTCCAGAGTTTTGCGCATAGCCCGGGATTGCAGGGGCGTAGGCGGTGATCATTCCCGACTGCCAGCCCGCGTCAGCCATTCCGTAATTCGGGAGTGGATACGCAGTCAATTGCTGGCTTGACGCATTGTTCGCCATGCCGTGCTGATGATTGTGGTGGTGATGTCGATGCTGCCGCTGGGACACGACAGGGTCTTGCATAATAATCGGATCATTGCTGACCATGGCTGTCTGGGTGACCATCGGTTGCCCGTAGGATGGAGCAAATCCCGCAGTCATCACCGGGGTGGGATTCTGAATCATTGCGGATCGACGCATGTTCGTTGAACCGTTTAACGTTGCCAGACGCGAGCGGACTTCCGGTTGATCCCAGCGAGACATCAGCGACCGCTGATAATATGCTGACGCCTGATCAGCCTGCCCATTTTCCTGGTAGAGTTGCCCCAGATGCGCCAGCGCAACGGGGTGGTTTGGCTTGACCTGCAGAGCTTGCCGCAATGACTGTTCGGCGGCAACGCGATTTCCGGTTTCGTGCTGGAGCCAGGCATGTTCGACGTAGGCTTCCGGGACGTACGGCTGCGTTTCTTTCCAGCCCGTGAGCAACTGGTCTGCTTCGGCGGTCCGATTTTGTGAGAGCAGTACTTGCGTCAACGCGTGATAAGTTGGCTGATGCATCGGATCAACGGACAGGTTATGGCGTAGGACCGTTTCGGCACTTGCGACATCCCCCTGCTTCTGCAGGGACATGGCGAGATTGTGCCGGCTGTCGGGGTTTTTGGGGCGATCGATAACGGCACGCTGGAATTCTTTGCGGGCCATTTCGTAATTCCCCTTCTGGTAATAACCCATTCCGGAGTTATTCATGACCCAGCCATTCGTGGCGTGGCATCCAGAAAACAGCAGAATCATTGCCAGGCAGCTCATAGAGCGGGCGATCAGGACGGAAGAAGATGTGATTCTGAAAAACGTGCGCATAGTGCCGCAACTCCTGGCTCACGGAGGATTTCGACTGGGCCCCAATTGGAAGTGCTGGGAGGACCCGGTTGATCAAGATTCTGGAAGTGGGAGAGATTCGCGGCGGAACCATACTGAAGGCTCCTGACCCCTGCAAGACGGGTTTCGTCCGGTTCAGCCCCCGAAACCTCGAAAACTTGAATTTCATTCCAAATTCCGGTGATGGAATGATTGGTTCGCGGCCCACTGCGACGGAAACCGGCAGAGACTGCCGATAAATGGGCATTCCTGAACGAGGCGGCACGCGACTTGCCATGTTCCTCTCTTGGTGGCACATCATCACTGATGTGGATTTCGAGAGTTCATGATGACGCTGGCAGCGTTTGCCAGAAACAGGTTTCTTGTATCTCTTTTGCGATCAAGGAGATCAGAGTGAAGCGATGGTTGCGGACCGTATTGCCGGTCTTAGGTGTCTTAGGTACTTTTTCCAGTCTTTCCTGGGCCGACGAAGCGACGTCTCCATCGGTAGCGCCTGTCGCTCCGGTCGAGTTTAACGGGGCGGATATCGCCTGGTCGCTTACGGCTTCAGCACTCGTGCTCATGATGACAGCACCTGGGTTGGCTTTGTTCTACGGAGGGTTGGTTCGGAAGAAAAATATTCTGGGTGTGATGATGCAGTGCGTGTTCCTGATGGGGATCATGTCACTGGTTTGGGCGTTCTGGGGATATAGTCTGGTCTTCAGCGGAGATCTCGGCGGTGTCGGCCTGATCGGTGACTTGGGATACGCCGGACTTAAGGGCGTCTTGCCGACCTGGGAAAACAATGCCCAGGTGATTCCTGCTGCCGGAACGATCCCTCGTTCAGTTCACATGATCTTCCAGATGATGTTCTTCATTATTACACCTGCGTTGATCTGTGGTGCATTTGCCGAGCGAATGAAATTCAGTTCGATGGTGCTGTTCTCGGTGCTGTGGGGAACATTTATTTATTGCCCGGTTGCACACTGGGTCTGGGCAGATGCGGGTTGGTGTGCTGAATTGAATCCAAAGGCGGCCTTCCGGGCGTTCGACTTTGCTGGTGGAACCGTGGTTCACATTACCAGCGGATTTTCAGCATTGGTTTGTGCCATTTTGTTGGGCAAACGACTGGGATATGGGCATGAGCCGATGCCACCGCACAATCTGACGTACACGTTTATCGGTGCGACATTGCTCTGGGTCGGCTGGTTCGGTTTTAACGCCGGCAGTGCCATGGCTTCAAACGCACTCGCCGCAAACGCTTTTGTCGCCACGCACATGGCTGCCGCGGCAGGAACCGTCAGTTGGGCCGGGATTGAATGGTTAAAGCGAGGAAAGGCGAGTATTCTGGGGGCGTGCTCAGGTGCAGTTGCAGGGCTGGTCTGTATCACTCCGGCCAGCGGTTCATGTACACCGATGGCTGGGATTGCGATGGGCTTCCTGGCGGGGGGCGTCTGCTTCTACTTCTGTACAACCATCAAGAACAAGTTTGGTTATGACGATTCGTTGGATGCATTCGGCGTTCACGGGGTCGGTGGAACATTGGGGGCCTTGTTGACCGGCGTGTTTGCTTCGAAGGCTGTCACGAACGATCCGACGAAGTTTGGACTGCTCGAAGGTAACGCAAATCAACTCGTGGCACAGTTTGTTGGAGCAGCGGCGGCGATCGCATTGGCCGTAGTGGGAACCATCATTCTGTTGAAGATTGTCGATTCGATCCTCGGTTTGCGCGTTAATCAGGCAGGTGAATTGCAAGGTCTGGATATCAATCAGCACGGCGAAGAAGGTTATATATTCCTGTGATCGGCTGAACGAAGCGTTGTCAGAAAAAGTTGACTTGCGGGATTCTCCAAGGACGGCTATCCCGGTGTTCAAAATACGCTGCAGTTGTCACGGATGTCTCGACTGCGGCCGGTTGTGGCCAGTAAAAACTGGCAGGGTGTCGGGAAAGCGTGTCCGGCGAACATCGTTCGCCAACTCCCACTAGGCAGAAGGTGACTCGTGAAGAAGATCGAAGCGGTAGTCCGGCATTTCAAGCTGGAAGAAGTCAAAGAAGCACTGATTGAAGCAGGTGTCCAGGGGATGACCGTTACCGAGGTTCGCGGTTTCGGACGTCAGAAAGGCCACAAGGAGCAATATCGGGGCGCCGAATATTCGGTGGACTTTCTTCCGAAAGTGAAATTGGAGGTGATCGTCGGTGATGACCAGGCCAAGCCTGCCATCGAAGCGATCGTCCGGACAGCGCGCACCGGACAAATCGGTGACGGCAAGATCTTTGTGACGGACCTTGCCGAAACGGTGCGGATTCGTACCGGCGAAAGTGGTACCGAAGCGATCTAGTGCCGCGTGCTTCGAATTCGGGTTTGGTTCCAATGCCTTTGGGCGATTGCCCGCGGTTTGAACCGGACGCTAACGCGTTCCGGTTGATGGATTGAACCCGAAAAAGGGGCCGTGACACGTTGAGTTTTCAGTTTTCATGATCAGCCGAACGCGTAAACTTTTGGCTGCGATATAATGAACCGGATGCAAACGCGCTCCGGCTGTTTTCGGGTTCAAAATCAGTTGAATTCGCCTTACTCTCAGAAAGGGAAATTGTGAAGAAAGTCGAAGCCGTCATTCGGCATTACAAGCTGGAAGAAGTGAAGAACGCTCTGACTCAAGCTGGGATTCAGGGGATGACCGTCAGCGAAGTGCGCGGCTTCGGACGGCAGCGTGGCCATAAGGAGACGTATCGCGGTGCCGAATACACCGTCGATTTCCTGCCGAAGGTGAAGCTCGAAGTCGTCGTGGCGGATGACGAAGTCGCGAACGCGATCCAGGTGATCTCGAATGTTGCCAGAACCGGGCAGATCGGCGATGGAAAGATTTTCGTGACCAACCTGGCCGATGTGATTCGCATTCGAACCGGGGAATCAGGTCCCGGCGCAATCTA
>JBAWWJ010000200.1:0-15181 GCA_037146815.1 Planctomycetota bacterium | reverse complement strand
CAAAAACAGTAGACGATCCCGGTCGACACTGTTGCTACAGTAAACCAGCCGAACATCCTTCGTCGCGATGATACTGCGCCAATCTGAGAACACTGATGAATGTCACGAGACTGAGTCAAGGCATGCGCTCAGCAGCATCGCATAGTACACAACGCAAACGAATCCCAGGATAAATGCGACTACGCCACCAAGCATCGAAAGAATGACCCACACCACGATGGGAATAAAACGCAGGAAGAATCCCAGGAAAATGAACAGGACGATTCCAATCTCAAACCCGAACAGGTTCAGCAAAGTCGTGGCTCGATGCGTGATGACGTCGTCACGCTGAAAACGCCCCAGTTCCCTGAGGAACAGGACAAAGCAGTATGTTCCGATCATTAAAATCAGTATGTCTAAACCGGCGATAGACGGAGGCTTTGCGAGGAAGAAGGGGCTGAAGCTAATGCACAGCGTTACGACATCTGCAAGTGCTGCAATGTAAATGAACGGCCTTCCCGACATCTGCGGCGGAACCGACATGCAAAGCACTTTTCCGATCGCTGTCGCGATACTTGCACAAGCCAACAGGATGTTCATCCACCGCCAATACGTCAGCATATTTTGGGGAGACATTACTAACAGGGCGAAACAGACACAGTACAGTACCATAAGACCAAATCCTGTCGCGGCCAATCGCAATCCTGGCACGATCATCGTTTTGTGAATCGGCAACGATTTTGATCGCTTGGAACGACTACTTGACATTGCCTTTGACTTTCCCGCACTACGTCGAACCGGTTCTGCGTCGTCGTAGTCCTCGGTCTCATCGTCCTCGTCGTAATCTTCGTAGTCCTCTTCGTCAGAGGCCGCTCGCTTTTTCCTGGGAGCATCAATCGTCAGTCCTTTGCCGCATCCTTTACACTTGAACCGCTTGCCAACAGCATCCTCGCGGACGCGATGTGATTCAGAGCATTCGTCACAAATGACGGTGATCGGCATGAGATAGTTCCTCAAGAATCTCATTCAGACAGAATAGGGAACTTGGTATCCTACACGCTGGAAATTGATCGATCCATCGCACGTCTCGATTTTCGAGCGAGTTGACTCTGCTGGCCCAGTCCTTTACGAATGGACATCGAATCACCGCCAATTCCGGCGGTTCGAGAATTTCCATTGAGGAGCCAGCATGAGTCGAATCGGATTCTGGAACGTGATCGCCGGGATGGTGGTCGCAGGAAGTCTCTGCGGAGCAGCGCGTGCAGACGTCAAACTGCCAAAGGTGATTGCCGACCACATGGTCTTGCAACAGAAGCTGCCGATTCCCCTCTGGGGAACCGCTGAACCAGGCGAAGTCGTGACGGTCTCGATCGGGGACAACACGGCCACAGCGACGGCGGATGCCAAGGGGAAATGGTCAGTCAAGCTGAAGGAAATGACCGCCGGGGGGCCTCACGAACTGGTTGTCAAAGGGAAGAACGAGATCAAGCTGACCGATGTCCTGATCGGTGAGGTCTGGGTGGCCTCGGGCCAGTCGAACATGGAATGGTCCGTCTCGAACTCCAACAATCCCAAGGAAGAGATCGCGGCCGCGAAGTATCCCAACATCCGTCTGTTCCACGTCCGCAAGGTTCCGGCTGTCACACCACAGGACGAAGTCGTTCTGGATCGCGAATGGTCGCAGTGCTCCCCGGAAACGATCGGGAACTTCTCGGCTGTCGCCTATTTCTTCGGTCGTGAACTCCACAAGGATCTGAACGTACCGGTCGGCCTGATCAACACTTCGTGGGGTGGAACCGCCATTGAACCCTGGACACCCATCGCCGGGTTTGAATCGGTCGAATCTCTGAAGCCACTGGCTGCGCAAGTTGCCGCCCAGCAGGCGAAGCCAGAAGGTGTCAAAGCGGGTGCAGGTGGCCCGTCGCACCTGTACAACGGCATGGTGCACGCGATCGTTCCTTTTGGTATTCGTGGCGCGATCTGGTATCAGGGTGAATCGAATCGCGGTCAGGGAGTCGGCTACGAACAGCGGATGCATGCCTTGATCAACGGCTGGCGTACGGTCTGGAATCAAGGAGATTTCCCATTCCTCTACGTTCAACTCGCCCCATACAAGTACGTCAAACCACCGGCAACCGATGCTGCGAACCTGTTGCCACAAGTCTGGGAAGCACAGACCAAGACGCTGGCAATGAAGAACACCGGGATGGCAGTCACAACCGACATCACAAACCTGAACGACATTCATCCCCGGAACAAGCAGGATGTCGGCAAGCGATTGGCTCTTTGGGCACTGGCGAAAACCTATGGCAAGACGGGGCTGGTCTACTCAGGCCCGCTGTACAAGTCGATGAAGGTCGAAGGAAACAAGATCCGCATCGAATTTGACCACGTCGGCGGGGGCCTGAAGGCACGGGACGACAAGCCGCTTTCGTGGTTCATGATTGCAGGCAAGGAAGGGGATTTCGTCGAAGCAACCGCAGTGATCGACGGTAACAGCGTCGTCGTTTCCAGCGACAAGATTGCCGAACCCGCCGCCATTCGATTCGGCTGGAATGAACTGGCGGAACCAAATTTGATGAATGCCGAAGGACTGCCAGCCGGACCGTTCCGCACCTCGCGGTAATCGTGCCGAAGGAGTTTGCCTCCCCTTCAAAATGTAGACGACCGCAGACCCACCGAGATGATCTCGGTGGGTTTTTCCGCCGGTACATCGGTTGAAATCCCGCAACTCCAACGAAATCTTCAGGCGGACACCCACTCTCACCGGTCGCATTTCCTGTTTTTGGGGTTACAATTTCCAGATCGGCACCGGTCACTTCCGGAAAGTTCGCTGGTGCCGACCTGAAAAGTCCACTTCAAGAGTTCGCAGGAAAGTCTACCGTGACTCGATCTCGTGACCGTTTTTCCGTCCGTCGCATTTCGCGGTTCTCGTGTTTTCTGATGCTTGGACTGGTCGCGATTGCCGCCTGGGGCCTGACGGGTTCGGGCTTGCCATCGGTTTCAGCCCAATCCGCCAAAAAAGCACCGCCGAAAAAGCCGGAGCCACCCGTTCATGTTCCTGAACGGAAAGTTCGCATAACGGCCGTCAACCCGGCGACTCGATCGAGCGCACTCGCTTCGGCCGCCAAAATCGACGGTCTGATGGACGCGAATTACAAGAAATTCAAAGTCACTCCGAACCCGATCGCCAGTGACGAACAGTTTGTGCGTCGCGTCTATCTGGACCTCGCCGGAACGATTCCGACGTTTAAGCAAGTTCGCCTGTTTGTCGGCAGCAGCGATTCAGAAAAGAAGTCCAAGCTGATCGATGTGCTGCTCAGCAACCAGGCGTATTCCAGCAACTTCTACAACTACTGGGCTGACATCCTGCGACTCAAAGACGGCCAGCTCACGAACAACGTTCCGGGCCGACCCTACTGTGAATGGGTCAAGGAATCGCTGGAAACCAACAAGCCGTACGATCAGTTTGTCTACGAAATGCTGACATCCGAAGGAAAGATCTGGGATTCGCCTGCGTCTGGATACATCCTGCGTGATTCAGGGATGCCACTGGATGCCATGAATAACACCGTCCGCGTTTTCCTGGGGACGCAGATTGGATGTGCTCAATGCCACAATCATCCCTTCGATCGCTGGACTCAAAAAGAGTTCTACGAAATGGCCGCGTTCACGTTCGGAACAGCGACCCGTCGTGGGGCCGGCGACAAGAAGTTCGGCGGCGGAAATGTCGTCAATAAACTTCGCGAAGACATGAAGAAAGTCGATGAGAAGTTTGATGGGGGTGGCAAATACAACAAGTTCCTGATCAGCAATCTGTTCGAAGTTTATGACAATGGCTCAAAGCTGGTTCTGCCGCATGACTACCAGTACGAGGATGGCAAACCGAAACAGCAGGTGACACCGAAGGCGATCTTTGGTCCTCCAGCCAAGATTGAAAAAGGAGAATCACCGCGCGTCGCTTTTGCCAAGTGGATGACGTCACCTGAAAATCCACGGTTTGCCAAGACGATCGCCAATCGTCTCTGGAAACGCTCCTTCGGTGCCGGTCTGATCGAACCGGTCGACGACATGAAGGATGATAGTAAGCCAGAAAATCCAGAATTGATGGATTTCCTCACGGCAGAAATGGTCCGGGTGAAATTTGATCTGAAGGAGTACCTGCGAATTGTCTGCAATACCAAGGCCTACCAGCGCGAGGCTACGACAGCCGAAGTCACTCCAGGCGATGAATTTCATTTTCCTGGTCCCCTGCTCCGCCGGATGACTGCCGAACAAGTCTGGGACAGCTTCATCACGCTCGCGGTGACCAAACCAGACGAATACCAGAAAGAACCTGCCCGAGTTGAGGCCAAGCTGTTGAACATCGATCTTTCGAAGGCGACTGCGTCGATGATCTACGAGCACAACCAGGAACTCGCGTCGTCGGATATCAAGAAGGCGCGTGAGGCACGTAACAAGCCGTATAGCTACAAGGGACAGTTGCTGGTCCGGGCCTCGGAACTTCCCTCCCCGCAGCCGCCGGGGCACTTTCTCAGGCAGTTTGGCCAATCGGATCGCGAAGCGATCGAAGTCTCAACGGAAGATGGCTCGGTGCCTCAGGTCCTGCAGATGTTTAATGGGCCGATCACGCATATGCTGCTGGAGAAAGAGTCGCTGATGTACAAAAGCGTCACGGCCGAAAAAACTCCGGAAGCACGGATCGAAGTTATCTTCCAAAGTATCCTGTCACGGCGGCCGACCAGTTCTGAACGGCAGGTGGCGCTATCAGAAATTAAAGCCCATGGTGACGCAGGCTATGGAAATGTGATCTGGGCTCTGGTCAATACCCGCGAATTCCTCTTCGTTCAATAACGTATCTGTTTCAAATGGGTCGATGGCGCATTGCGTTTCGAGATCCCAAAGGTTGTTGCCATGTTTTCTCAACTGAAGTCGCTGGATGAATTGAATCGTCGCTCGTTGCTGGAATACGCAGCGCGAACGATGCTGGGTGTGACAGTCCTGCCGGGTGCTCTGGCATTCGGAGCCGACGGGAAAGAAGAAAAGAAGAAGAACGAAGGGAAGAAGTCGTCAGGAGCAGGCAAAGCCAATTCCCCCGGAGGGACCGCCAAGCATGTGATCTTCCTGTATATGAACGGTGCGATGACGCATCTGGATACCTTCGACCTGAAGCCTGGTCGCGAAACGCAAGGAGAAACCAAAGGGATCTCCACCAGTGTTCCCGGGATGCAGTTTGGTCAGACATTGCCGGAACTCGCCAAGCTGGCAGGAGACATGGCCGTCATTCGATCGCTGCACACCGAAACAGGAGATCACGAAGGGGGCCGATATCTGCTGCGAACGAGCTACAAGGAAATTGCTTCGATCCGTCATCCGGGAATGGGAGCCTGGGCACTCAAGATCAACGGCCGACTCAATCGAACCCTGCCGGACAATGTCTTGATTGGAGGCGAAGCCCGGCATCCAGGAGCAGGCTTCCTGGAACCCGCGTTTACTCCTGTTCCGATTGGCGATCCCAATTCTGGTCTGCAGAATACGGCGACACCGAAGTACCTGACGGAAGCCTCCTTCGAAAAGCGGATGGAGCTGATTGACAAGTTCGACGAGGGATTCCGCAAGAAGTACCCACAAAAGCAGGTCGAAGCGTACGGCGAGTTCTATCGCCAGGCCAATCAGCTTGTGCACAGTGAGGAATTGAAAGCGTTCGACCTGAACCAGGAAAAGGCAGAAGTTCGTGACAAGTACGGTCGCGATCAGTTCGGACAGGGATGCCTGCTGGCCCGTCGACTGGTGGAACATAACGTCCGCTTCATTGAAATCGGGCTGGGTGGCTGGGACATGCACACCGACATTTACCAGACAGACAAGCTGCCACGCGTTTCCGGAATCCTGGACCGTGCAGCCTCGGTCTTGATCGCCGATCTGAAAGCCAAGGGACTGCTGCAAAAGACACTGGTTGTCATGGCGACCGAGTTTGGTCGAACCCCGCGAATCAATCAGAACGCTGGCCGCGATCACCATCCGGGAGCGTTCTCGGCATTCATGGCAGGAGGCGGCATCAAAGGAGGCCGCTTCTACGGCAAATCTGACAAGGACGGATTCAGTGCCGAAGAGGACGATGTCACAATCGCCGATTTCAACGCCACGATCGGGCACGCTCTGGGCTTACCATTGGACAAGGAATTCTTCTCGAAATCCGGGCGTCCATTCAAGGTCGCCCACGATGGCAAACCCGTGACGGCGCTCTTCTCGTGATATCGAAAAACATCCGGCGGAGACGGATCTTTCAACGAGTCTGAAAGCCGAGTCCATGAAGCAATCTGTCCTCGCGCTCACCGTATTGCTGGTTCATCTCGCCTCACTTCACGCTGCCGATGATCCTGTCGCCATCGGCTCGCGGCGCGAACTGTTTGTAGATCGATTGCTCGTCGGTGAACTCAAAAATAGTACTTTAAAACTGCACGAACCGCGGCTTGCCGAGCCGCTGGTCAAGGACGCACGCCCTCATGGTCATTACGCCACCGTGCTGAAGGCCGACGACAAGTTTCAATTTTACTACCGTGGTGACAAGGATCCGACAGTGACCTGGAAGACACACGGTATCGAGGCCTATCATGATGGCGAAGTGACATTGTACGCAGAAAGCAAGGACGCGATTCACTGGTCACGACCCCGGCTCGGTCTGTTCGATCATCCGTCATTCCCGGAGGGCAACATCGTCTTGATGAATGAGTTTCTGGTGAATCACAACTTCACACCGTTCATCGACACAAAGCCTGGCGTACCTGTGGACCAGAAATATAAAGCGCTCGGCGGAATTGCGTTCCAGCCACATCAGACATCGACGCGAGAAAAACGCGGCCCCGGCGGTCTGAAGGCGTTTGTTTCGCCTGACGGTGTGCATTGGAAAAGATTACGCGATGAACCGGTCGTCCCGGAGGCGTGGGGAAAATACTTCGACTCACAGAATTACGCTTTCTGGAGCGAGAGCGAACAATGTTACGTCTGTTACTTCCGCCGTTTCATCAAAGGTTGGCGAGGAATCGCGAGGACAACTTCGCAGGATTTTCTCAAATGGACCGAACCTGTTGAAATGACGGCCAATCTTCCCAACGAGCACATCTACACGTCTTGCACGCAACCCTATTTCCGAGCACCCCACATTTACGTCGCCATGCCGACGCGTTTCATGGATAAGCGAGGCGCTGCAACCGACATCCTGTTTATGACGACGCGGGGCGGCGATCGTTATGACCGTGAGTTTCCCGAGTCCTTCATCCGACCTGGAATCGGCAAGGACGGCTGGGCTGACCGCGCGAACTACGCCGCGATCGGCATTCATCAAACGAGCGACACGGAAATGTCGATGTTCGTCACCGGTGGCAGACGCTATACGCTCCGACTCGATGGATCCGTTTCCGTCAACGCACCACTCTCGGGCGGCGAGTTCACCACGAGGCCGTTGACTTTTAGAGGCAATCATCTCGAAATCAATTATGCCACGAGCGCCGCAGGGCAACTGCGAGTCGAATTGCAGGATGCAGACGGCAAACCAGTTCCCGGCTTCGCGTTGGACGACTGCGAGCCGATCTGGGGTGATCACATCAGTCGCACAGTGAAATGGAAGTCTGGCAATGATGTTGGAGCACACGCAGGCAAGACCATACGCATGCGATTTGAAATGAGCGACGCGGATTTATTCGCCATTCACTTCGCCGAGAATTCAGAACCGTGAAATCCTCAGTGGTGTACTGCAGAGTTTGATCAGTCAATCGAATTAGCATTCACCGAATCGGACCAACACTCCAAACAAGCAGCCAAGCCAGACGAGCCAGCGACATTCAGGCCTCGCGGGGATTCGGCGAACAGGATGATTGGAGCAGGGGGAGAGGGGCGGGAATGCGGAGCGAGATTGTTACGCCAATTTACTCTTGCCGTCTTCTACTCCAACGGAGTTACGTCTTATAGCCCAGGGTTGCGAGCGTAGCTCGCTACCCTGGGGATGGGACCGTTGATCTTCTACCCCGAAGGGGTTGCGTCGCATTTCATCCGGGAATCCATGCAATGGCGGGATGGCCCAGACATCATCGGTGGACTGGATCTGCCAAAGTGGCCTTCATTGCTCCGCGTGAAGTCAGCCATTTCCAGTTTGATCATGATCCCCGACTAACATTCCATAAATGATTTCGCGAAAACTGCCCGCTCAATTTTTCGGTTGACGACGAACTGATAAGTTCGCCTGGTATGCGATCGGCTGACTTCACGCGGAGCGATGAAGGCCACTTTGAAGAAATCAAAGCGGCAGGACTCTTTGATGTTGGAAACGACAGGTCGTGGTCGTTACGTTAGAACAAAGAGTCCTGATCCTTTGTTTTCTGCCGGGCGGAGTGACTGTTGTAAAATGAAATTGATCGCTCTCGGAATATTGCTCGTCAGCCTGATGGCTGATGTCGCCGTTGCTGGCGAACCAGTCACACTAAAACTCTGGCCCGACGGACCACCGACAGTGATGGCGCCGAAGTCTGAGGCGACGGTAAAGCTGATCCAGTCGTACGGAGGCGTTGGCCCGAATCGCATCAGCGATGTGAGCGACCCGACGATCACGGTGTTCAGGCCCGCGAAGCCCAATGGAACGTCTGTGATTGTTGCTCCTGGTGGTGGCTTCATGTTTCTGTCGTACGCTCACGAAGGGACTGAGGTCTGCGAATGGCTGAACTCGCTCGGGGTCACGGCTGTACTGCTGAAGTACCGAACACCGACGCGTGACGAGAAGGAAATGTACGAACTTCCCGTTCAGGATGCCGAACGAGCCATTGGCCTGGTCAGGCATCACGCGGCTGAATGGAAACTCGATCCGAAACGAGTTGGCCTGCTCGGTTTCTCGGCGGGAGCGAACCTTGCAGGACACGCGGCCTGGGATCGCGGAAGTCGGACCTATCCCCAGAAGCCCGAACTAGACGATCCCCGCGGTCCAGACTTTTTGATTTTCATCTATGGCGGGGGATTCCTGGACAAGGACGATAAGTCAAAGTTCCGTCCCGGATTCAGCATCCCGGCCGATGCACCGCCAGTCTTTCTGCTGGTCGCTCATGACGACAAAACAAACCCCGTGGAAGCGACCATGCTCTATCTGGAATACAAAAAGCGAGACCTTTCCGCCGAACTCCATATCTGCGCTCAGGGAGGCCACGGCTTCGGGATGCGGAAAGATGGCAAGCCCATCAACGATTGGCCCCAGCGCTGTGGCGAATGGATGAAAAGCCTCGGTTTCCTGGACAGGAAATAGTTTGGGAGACGCCACAGCAGTGATATTTCACCGCAAAATCCAGTGCGCCCCACCGCGTTGGGGGGGGGCGAGTCGATCGCACTTTTCGTGGCGGGGCCGCACCCCGCCGTGGGGAATCGCCCGTTGACAAACCCTCTCCTCGGGGGCTTCTGCAAAGCCAGTGCGCCGGCCACCGCGATTTGGGCAATACGAGTATGTCGGTAGATTTTATTCAATTGTTTTCGTAATTTGCCTACGTCGAAGTAAGCGAGGTTGGGCTTTCAAGTAAACTGTGGTGGTCCCATTTTTCGATCCACCGATTCCCGAGTTGGATTCAGATGTCGTCATTCAATCCGCCGTCAGCCGATATGGCGTCTGCCGAACTGAGTGCCAATACACCTTCGGTGGAGCTGATCGGTTCGCGGCACTTTCCCGCGTGGCTGGCGTCTCAGCATGTCAGCCTTGGTTTTACGACATATCAAAGCGGGAAGTTGTTTCTGCTCGGGATGCAGCCCAACGGTCGATTGTCCGTCTTTGAGCGGACATTCAATCGCTGCTTAGGACTCTGGGCCGACACTGTGGATGTCTTCGCTATATCAACTCTGGCGATTCGAGAATGTGCTGGAACCGGGACAGTTCGCCAAAGGCTACGACCGGTTGTATGCCCCCAAGGTCGGCTACGTCACCGGTGACCTGGATATTCATGACGTGGCGATCGATGCAACTGGGCGTCCAGTCTTCGTTAATACGCTGTTCGGGTGTCTGGCGACGGTGAGCGATCGCCATAGTTTCATCCCGTTGTGGAAGCCCCCATTTCTATCACGATTGGCGGCCGAAGATCGCTGCCATCTGAATGGACTGGCCATGGACAATGGTCAGCCGAAGTATGTGACCTCAGTCTGTCAGAGTGACGTCGCGGACGGTTGGCGCGATCGACGGCGGGACGGCGGCTGCGTGATCGACGTGACAACGAACGAAACCATCGTCACCGGGTTGTCGATGCCGCATTCCCCGCGCCTCTATCGCGACCAGTTGTGGCTGCTCAATTCCGGAACCGGGTTTTTCGGCAAGGTAAATCGCCAGTCGGGCGAGTTTGAACCGCTGGTGTTTTGCCCCGGCTATCTACGGGGGATGTCGTTCGTCGGGGATTATGCGGTCATCGGTTCGTCGCTGCAGCGCGAGAACCGCACCTTCCAAGGTCTGACGTTGGATGACAATTTGCAATCGCGGTCGGCCGAACCGCGCTGTGGATTATATGTGATCGATCTGCGCAGCGGAGACATCGCCCACTGGGTGCGCATCGAAGGGGTTGTCCGTGAACTCTACGACGTCGTTGTCCTGCCTGGCGTCACGCGACCGATGGCGCTCGGCTTCAAGTCCGACGAAATCTGTCGCACGGTGTCCATCGGCCCGGCTGAGGATTTGGGATCACGAACCAGTCGCGGCACGAGTTAACTCGCGCCGTCACGATGTCATCCCGTATTGGCAATTACGGATAATCTTGCAGTTTCCGTGTCTCACCATGATTAAAAGGTCCGCTCGATGAATCCAGATTTTTCGTGGCGACGTTGGCTGGTATCTTGGGTTGCCCGTCGGCCTGAAGCGGCGGTACGTCGGGGGTGGCGGATTTCGTCCCCCGTGCCGATCGTGGAGCGACTGGAGCCGCGGCAACTGCTGGCAGGGACCACGATCGACCTGGCGGCGCTCACGGCCGCGCAGGGGACCACGATCTTCGGCGCGGACGCGGCTGATAACAGCGGCTTCTCGGTGAGCAGCGCGGGGGACGTGAACGGGGACGGCTTCGACGACCTGCTCGTCGGGGCAATCGGCGCTGACGCGTCGGGCAACGCCAAATCGTCAGCCGGTGACAGCTACCTGATCTTCGGCAGTGCGTCGCCCCCCGCCACAATCGACCTGGCCACATTGGGCTCCGCCGGCGTCACAATCTTTGGTGCGGACTCGGGTGACAACAGCGGATTTTCTGTGAGCAACGCGGGGGACGTGAACGGGGACGGATTTGACGACTTGCTCGTCGGGGCCTGGGCAGGTGACGCGTCGGGCAACGCCAAATTGCAAGCTGGCGATGGCTACCTGATCTTTGGCGGCGCGTCGTTGCCGACGACGATTGATCTGGCCAGCCTGGGGACGGCGGGAATTACGTTCTTCGGCGCGGACGCGGATGACGACAGCGGCCGCTCGGTGAGTAGCGCCGGGGACGTGAATGGGGACGGATTTGACGACATTATCATCTGTGGCTATCAGGCCGACGGAGTCGGCAACACCAAATCCAATTCCGGAGAGAGCTACGTGATCTTTGGCGGCTCATCGCTTCCCTCGATCATCGACTTTGCCACGCCGGGCGCGGCCGGCATCACGATCTTCGGCGCGGATAACGGCGACGGGAGCGGCCGACAGGTGAGCGCAGCTGACGTGAACGGGGATGGCTTCGACGACTTGCTGATCGGGGCAGTCCGCGCCGACGCGTCGGGCAACGCCAAGTTGAATGCCGGTGACAGCTACGTGATCTTCGGCGGAGCGTCGTTGCCGACGACAATCGATTTGGGCAGCCTGGGGGCGGCGGGAATCACGATCTTCGGCGCGGAGACAGATGATTACAGCGGCCGATCGATAAGCACTGCGGGAGATGTGAACGGGGACGGGTTCAACGACCTGCTGATCGGGGCCTATAGAGCCGACGCTTCGGGCAACGCGAAAGCGAGTGCCGGCGACAGTTATTTGATTTTCGGCGGCGCCGCGCTTCCCGCGACGATCGATCTGGCCGCCCTGGGCTCGGCGGGGATCACTATTTTCGGGGCAGCTGCGTCTGACTCCAGCGGTATATCGGTGAGAAAAGCCGGGGACGTTAATGGAGATGGGTTCGACGACCTGCTGATCGGGGCCTGGACCGCCGACGCTTCGGGAAACGCCAAATTGGACGCCGGTGAAAGCTATTTGATCTTTGGCGGAACGTCGCTTCCTGCGACGATTGATCTGGCCACTCTGGGTTCCACAGGAGTCATCCTATTCGGGGCCGATGCGTCTGATCGAAGTGGCTTCGGAGTCAGTGGCGCGGGGGATGTGAACGGGGACGGGTTCGACGACCTGCTGATCGGGGCCTATAGAGCCGACGCTTCGGGCAACGCGAAAGCGGATGCCGGTGAAAGCTACCTGATCTTCGGCGGCAATGGCTTCACGACATCGGTGACGCACCTGGGAACGGCAACCGGAGAAACATTGACCGGAACGGCCAGCGGCAACGTGATGAACGGCAGCGGAGGCAATGACACAGTCATTGGCGGCGGCGGCACGGACGTTCTGTTAGGGGGGCAAGGGAACGATCTCCTGGCCATCAGCGACCTCAGCTTCAAACGAATCGTCGGTGGGACGGGCAGCGATACGCTTCGACTGGACGGCAGCGGTCTCTCGCTGAACCTCACCAAACTCGCCGACAACCGGCTGGTGGGAATTGAGCAGATTGATATCAGGGGGAATGGTAGCAACACCTTGACTCTCTCCGCTCGCGAAGTTCTCAATCTGTCTGACGAATCCAACACGCTGGTGGTGCAGGCCAACGCCGATGACCGGGTGGTGCTGGGAGCCGGCTGGTCACAGCGGCGGGATGAAACCATCGGCGGCATTCGGTACAGCGTGCTGACAAACGGGAGCGCGACGTTGAAGGTGTCCAGTGTCGTCTCGTTGTTGCCTCCCACGATCGATCTGGGCAGTATCGGAGCGGCCGGGATCGCGATCTTCGGTGCGGATGCTGTCGACCGAAGTGGATACTCGGTGAGTAGCGCGGGGGACGTGAACGGAGACGGATTCGATGACCTGCTGATCGGGGCCTTCTTTGGTGACGCGTCTGGAAATTCAAAGTCTTTGGCCGGTGACAGCTATGTGGTCTTTGGCGGGGCTACTCTGCCCGCCACGATCGACCTGGCCAACTTGGGTTCCGCGGGGATCACCATTTACGGGGTAGATGCGTCTGACTACAGCGGCCTGTCTGTGAGCGGCGCCGGTGACGTGAACGGGGACGGATTCGACGACCTGATCGTCGGAGCCCCGAGTGCCGATGCGTCGGGCAATGCCAAATCGAATGCCGGCGACAGCTACGTGATCTTTGGCGGCGCGGCGCTGCCGTCGACGATCGATCTGGCCAGCTTGGGGACAGCTGGGATCACGATTTCTGGTGCGGACGCGGGTGACGGCAGCGGTCTTTCTGTCAGCAGCGCGGGGGATGTGAATGGGGACGGATTCGACGACCTGCTCGTCGGAGCCATCTACGCCGACGCATCAAGCAATGGCAAATCGAATGCGGGTGACAGCTACGTGATCTTCGGCGGCGCAGCGCTCCCAGCCACGATCGACCTAGCGACCCTGGGATCGGCGGGAGTCACGATCTTCGGCGCAGACGCGTCTGACTCCAGCGGTCGATCGGTGAGCAGCGCGGGGGACGTGAACGGGGACGGCTTCGATGACCTGCTGATCGGGGCGAACAAGGCCGACGCGTCAGGTAATGCCAAATCAAATGCTGTTGACAGCTATGTCATCTTTGGCGGGGCGGCCCTGCCCCCGACGATCGATCTGGCCTCGTTGGGCTCGGCGGGGGTCACGATCTTTGGCGCAGATGCAGGTGACGGTGGCGGTGTTTCGGTGAGCAATGCGGGAGACGTGAACGGCGACGGTTACGACGACATTTTGATCGGCGCTGCAGGGGCCGATGCATCCGGTAACGCCAAGACTTCTGCAGGAGATAGCTACGTGATTTTTGGTGGCGCCGCACTGCCCGCCACGATCAATCTGGCCAGCCTGGGTTCGGCCGGCATCACCATTTTCGGCGGGGACGCGGGAGACTCCAGTGGCCAATCAGTGAGCAGCGCGGGGGACGTGAATGGGGACGGCTTCGATGATCTGATCATCGGGGCGTTCTACGGCGATGCGGCAGGCAACGCCAAAACATCTGCCGGCGACAGCTACTTGATCTTCGGGGGCGCATCGCTGCCCACAACGATCGATCTGGCCACCCTGGCCTTCGCCGGGATCTCGATATTCGGCGCGGATGCGGGTGACTTCAGCGGCTATTCGGTGAGTGGCGCGGGGGACGTGAACGGAGATGGCTTCGATGACCTGCTGATCGGCGCGGGCTGGGGCGACGCTGCGGGGAATATTAAGACGGATGCGGGCGAAAGCTACGTGATCTTTGGCGGCAATGGATTCACGGGGGCGGTTACCCATTTAGGAACCGCGGCCGGAGAAACATTGACGGGGACGGCGTCGGCCAGCGTGATGAGCGGCGGTCGCGGCAATGACACGCTCATTGGCAGCGGCGGGGCGGATGTTCTCATTGGTGGGCAAGGGAGTGACATCCTGGCCGTCGGTGATCTGAGTTTTAAACGCATCGTCGGGGGAACTGGTAGCGATGTTTTGCGACTGGACGGCAGCGGCCTGTCGCTCAACCTGACCGTGCTGGCCGACAACCGATTGCTGGGAATCGAACAGATCGACATCACGGGTAGTGGCAACAACACATTGACGTTAAGCCTGCGTGAAGTCCTGAACATCTCCGATGAATCCAACACGCTGATCGTCCGCCGTAGCGCCGACGATGTGGTGAACATCGGCAGTGGCTGGACGCAAGGCGCCAACCAGATGATCGGCCTGGACACGTTCCAGGTCTTCACCCAGGGGGCCGCGATTCTCAAAGTCCAGATCACGGTCAATGCGGCGCCCGTGATCGGTGGATTCGACGCGACGATTAGCTACACGGAAGGGGATGCACCGCTGCTGCTCGATACTGATGCCACGGTATCCGATGCGGACTCGGCAAACTTCGACACGGGCGCGTTGACAGTCACATTGACGGCCAACGCTGAAAGCACGGATCGTCTGGAGATTCGGAATCAGGGTGAGGGGGTGGGCCAGATCGGTGTGAGCGGCGGG
>JBAWWJ010000199.1:0-15305 GCA_037146815.1 Planctomycetota bacterium | reverse complement strand
CCTTCTTGCCTCGCGTCCTCGCGGCGAGCCCACCTTGGACAATTTTAGACTGGTCGAGGCCCAGGTTGCTGAACCAGGCCCCCGGCAAGTTTTGCTGCGCACGGTCTATCTCTCCCTTGACCCCTACATGCGTGGCCGCATGAATGCTGGAGACTCTTATGCGAAGCCGGTTGAGGTAGGGCAGGTCATGGAGGGCGGTTCGGTCTGCGAGGTCGTGAAATCGAATGTTCCAAGTTACAAGACCGGGGATATCGTGTTAGCAGAGACCGGCTGGCAGACGTTTTCGCTGTCCGATGGCACACAGTTACAAAAGGTTGACGCCGCGCTCGGCCCGATTTCCTACGCGCTGGGCGTGCTTGGGATGCCGGGTCTCACCGCCTACACCGGGCTGCTCAATATCGGCAAACCACAGGCCGGTGAGACTCTTGTGGTGGCAGCGGCAAGCGGGGCGGTCGGTTCGCTAGTTGGGCAGATCGCCAAGATCAAAGGTTGCCGGACCATTGGCATCGCTGGTGGGGAAAAGAAATGCCGTTTCGTTAGCGGGGAACTCGGTTTTGATGCCTGCCTCGACCATCGTCAACCCGACCTTGCAAAGCGACTCCAGGCAGCCTGTCCCAACGGCATCGACATCTACTTTGAGAGCGTTGGTGGGGCGGTTTTCGACTCGGTACTACCCTTGTGCAACAACTTCGCCCGCATCCCGGTCTGCGGACTGATCGCCCACTACAATGCGACCGAACTGCCCGCAGGACCAAACTGTGTGCCGCTGGTAATGCAGAATATCCTCGTGAAACGGCTAACCTTCCAGGGATTCATCGTCTCGGATTTTGCCTCCCAGCTCAGCGACTTCATGGCCGACATGAGCGGGTGGCTGCGGGAAGGTCGAGTCAAGTACCGCGAAGACATTACGGACGGCTTGGAAAACGCGCCGCGTGAACTGCTCGGGCTGCTGAAAGGCGAGAACTTCGGCAAGAAGATCGTCCGCGTCGGACCTGAGCATCGCGTCTGAACCTGTTTTCACGGACCGGCGAAGGCCGCGGACGACCATGAGCCGAGTGAATTGCTGCGCCCGGGCGCTCACCGTCGCTTCGAAGCGGTTTGGGCCAGACACCGAGACCGGCAGCTGGTTCGATGACCACTTCTCCGGAAAGATGCCGTAATTTTTTAACAAGCCAATTCGCTTGATCAGACATCCGCACAACATTTGAAAAGGACATTGCAGTGATATACCAGAGCATCAACCCTTACAACGGCAAAGAGTTGAAGTCGTTTGAGGAGTTCACCGACAAGCAACTTGAAAAGGCACTCCAAACCGCGGCGAATTGCTTCGAGACCTGGCGGACCACGAAGTTCGTCCAACGAGCCGCCGTGGTCGCAAAAGCCGCTACGATCATGCGAGCGCGCAGGGATGAGTTAGCTGGCTTCATGACGCTCGAAATGGGCAAACTCATTGGAGAGGCCCGCGGCGAAGTAGCGCTCAGCGCGGACATCCTCGACTACTACGCCAAGAACGCGGAGCAATTCCTCGCACCAGAGCACCTCAAGCTCAGTTCAGGCGAAGCAGAAATCGTAAGTACGCCCCTCGGTGTGCTCTTCGGTGTGCAGCCTTGGAACTTTCCCTACTACCAGCTTGTACGCTTTGCCGCGCCCAATCTGATGGCGGGCAATGTCGTCATGGTAAAACATGCGAGGTGCGTACCGCAATGCGCGATCGCGTTTGAAAAGATCTGGCGAGAGGCGGGAGCACCGGAGGGTGCCTACACAAACCTGATGATCTCACATGACCAAGTAAATCTTGTCATTGACGACCCTCGGATCAAGGGTGTGGCATTAACAGGCAGCGCGGATGCTGGAAGAAGTGTTGCGGCGAGAGCCGGACAAAACCTCAAGAAGTCAACTATGGAGCTAGGCGGAAGCGACGCATTCATTGTGCTTGAAGATGCCGATCTCGACAAAGCCGTCTTGTGGGCCTGCTGGGCCAAGATGAACAATATGGGCCAATGCTGTATCGCGGCGAAGCGTTTCATCGTTGTCGAACAACTTGCTGATCGCTTTCTCGAAAAGTTCAAGACGGCGCTTGCTGGGTTCCAGCCAGGTGACCCTTTGGATGAGAAGACGACCCTCGCGCCGTTGTCGACAGAAGCAGCGCTGGTTCATCTGCTCGAACAGGTCAAAATCGCCGTGGCACACGGAGCCACGCTCGTGATGGGCGGCAACAGAATCGACCGCCCAGGTGCATTCATGCAGCCGACGATCCTGATGAATGTCGAACCCAAGAATCCCTCATTTCGTGAAGAATTCTTCGGTCCAGTTGCACTTTTCTTCAGGGTCAAGAACGAGAGTGAGGCCGTGGCTCTCGCGAACAACTCGGACTTTGGCTTGGGAGGCTCCGTTTTCACAAGGGACATTGAGCGTGGCAAACGGGTGGCGAGTCAAATCGACACGGGCATGGTGTTCATCAATCACCCAACCTGGACTGCCCCTGACTTGCCGTTCGGCGGGATCAAAAACTCAGGCTATGGACGCGAACTCTCCAGTCTGGGTATCCACGAGTTCGTGAATAAGAAACTGGTGCGCATTGAATCGGTCAATGCGCCAGCGTAACAGCAATTTCTACAGAAACATCAAATCTCAAGGAGATACGAAAATGGCAACGACAAACAGCAATTCAAGAAATACCGAAAAGCCCGTTTGGTTTATTACCGGCTGCTCGACCGGGTTTGGTCGCGAACTTGCGAAGCATGTGCTTGAACTAGGCTACCGAACAGTTGTGACCGCACGTGACCCGCTTGAATTGAAGGACTTCGAAGGCAAGAAAGACGCATTGATCCTGACGCTCGACGTAACGGATCGGAGTCAGGCTGAGGCCGCTATCAAGAACGCTGAAGAGGAATTCGGGTGTATCGACGTTCTCGTGAACAATGCGGGGATCGGATATTTCGCGGCAGTTGAAGAGAGCGAAGAAGTTCAAGTGCGTAAAATGTTTGATATCAATTTTTTCGGTTTGTGCCGGATGATTCATGTCGCGCTACCCGGTATGCGGAAGCGTCGAAAAGGTTTCATCGTCAATTTTTCCTCCTTGGCTGGAATTTGTGGATTTCCAGGAGTTGGTTATTACAACGCGACAAAATTTGCCGTCGAAGGCCTTTCCGAAGCACTTTCGCAAGAGATTGAGCCGCTTGGAATTAAGGTGATGCTCGTTGAGCCGAGTGGTTTCCGTACTGATTGGGCGGGGCGGTCAGCGAACGAGAGCAAGCGACAGATTCAGGATTACGAAGCAACAGCAGGCGTGAGTCGGAACCATCTGCGCGCCGACTCTGGCAAGCAACCTGGCGATCCGGTTCGTGCTGTGCATGCCATCGTCAAAGCAGTTGAGTCCGCAAATCCGCCACACCATCTTCTCCTTGGGAACAATGCTTTTGATGCGGCAATGGCAAAGCTCGACGTGCTCCGTAAAGAATTCTCGGCAGGCGAAGCAGTCGCTCGCGCGGCCGATTTCCCCAAGCAAGAGCAAAAGCAGAAGGTCGAACGAACCGTTGTGTAGTTTTCCTTTTTGCGATCTTGCGTAACACACGACGACCGCTCTCCTTGAGCGCCTCAACATGTCGAATCTAACGACCAGCGACCGGAAAGTGACATAGCGGATCGCCGAAGGGCAACTTGCGACCTATCAGAATCAGCTTTGCCCCGCTCGTCGCGGACTTTTTCGTTGGAAAATCGTTCCGGCTCGCTTGATGGCCACCAACGACACGAAGTCCATCGAACGTGTGGACCAAATGTTTGCTGACCTGACGAAGCAGGAACGCGCTGCCTTGGCGGAGCATGAGCGACACAGGCTTTCTTTGATCCCGCGTTGAATACCAGTTGCTGCCGTGGCTTCGCGCCAGACCGACGCATTGAAGTGCCAGACGGCAGACCAGCGGCGTTCGGTCAGGAGCCTTTCGCGTGAGGGATCGCAATGGAAAGCCCGGAGCGCAGGATTTGCGAGCACCGGACTTGCAATGGAGAGCCCGACCCGCAGGGGCACGCCCAGCATGAAACACAAGTTCTCAGGTCACCGAAGCCGATCTGGATCGCCAGGTGCTGGCGCTGTTCGACAAGATGCGGATCGAAGACGAAGGCGTCCGAGACTGGTTCCGGGCCGTGCTCGCTTCACAGACGAAAGACACCCAAGCTGATTCGCTGGCACAGCGGACCGAACTGATTCGTCAGCAGAACCTGCTCGTGAGCAATCAGGATCGTCTGTTGAACATGCGGTTCAACGATGAAATCGACCAAGAGGCATTCGGTCGCAAGCAAACCGAACTGCGAGATCGTCTCGCCTCGATCAAACTCCAACGGGATGTGGTTGATCGTTCGCACGACGAAACCGCCGAGTTGGCGGCAAAAGTTTTTGAGCTCAGTCAAACCCTGCGACAACAATGGCTTACCGCCGACTATGCCGCCAAGCGTCGAATCCTGGAAATCGTCCTATTGAACTCTCGTCCCGACAATAAGAAAGCCCTTCGACGTGCTCGTCGAAGGGCTTCTTGTTCCGGAAAGTGGCGGGGGCAGGATTTGAACCTACGACCTCGAGGTTATGAGCCTCGCGAGCTACCGGGCTGCTCCACCCCGCGACAGAGTGACCATCCCCGTGAAGGAAGGTCAATGAAGTATATCGGTTGTCCGACGAAAGGGAAGTGAGTTCGTTTTCATTTTCCCAAATCAAATCAGATCCGTCCCCGTGACATGCGATATCCGTACTCGGTCGCAAACCAGTTTGCATAGCGTTCGCGCGCAGCCGAATTCGTGTTGCGGACATCGTTGACGTGGCCAATCTCGTGAACCAGCACGTTGTTCAGATAAAAGTCACGAATGGTTTCCGGTGTCCACCTCAGCGTCGAGACACCAGACTTCTGTTCCCAGACGCCACCGTACATCCGCGCTTCAATGATCTGTTGCGGAGTCGGCGGCCGGTAATAGGTTTCGTGCAATGATTCTTCAATCGGATACAGGTAAACGTTGGGCCCCCATTGCATTCCATACAGCGGAAACAGGCTTCGTTTCCGCGTCATTGAGCTGAACTGGACAACTTCGATCTGTCTTATGAACTGTGCCGGAAGGTCCGCGATACGCTGGCGTACGTCCTCAATCGTCACTGGATGAATGAAGCCGGTTCCGGCTGTTTGTCGGACGAAGCGGATCTCGCCGTCATTGCGAGGTTCGTGCCATGTTTCCGGTGCACTGAATGCAGCGGATTGTGTTGCGGTTCCCCGTTGACGATGCGCGACTGTGGGACGGATCGAGAGTGCATGCGTGCGATGCATGTCGCCGCGCAGAGCTCGCTGATGTTGCTGATGTCGGACATGGGAAGTCATGGCAGCACCTGTCTTGCCGCCGCCAACACCGGGAGTGGATTGAAAAACTCGGTTCAAATAACCGGGAGGGAATCAAAGCCACGAGGGGGGAACCGTGGTGGTGTCAGGGAGGCAAAGCAATCGTAGACAAGCTGGCATGGCGTGAACAACTGTACAGTTTAAGATGTTTTTGCCAAAGGTGTTATGTCACGTTTGCGCCCAATTCGTGATGGACATGTTCGTTGGCTGCCAACTCAATTCTGGGGGTAACATCGCCAGCAGATAGAACTTGTGCGGTACCAACGCAGCCGGTGTCCGGCAGAATCCGCCGAAAGAACTGTCGAAATGTACACTGAAAGATTTAAATCGATGAAGTATAAGTGATTACGAATTTGCGCTGTGCTGAGTTTAACGATTGTAGCGGAGGTACGGTCCCGCGATCGAGAGGCGGCTGGCTGAAGGCCCACCCAATTAAAGTTCAGTGCTTCAGTCCTGCGACTCAGGACAGAGCAGGGTTTGCGACCAGAAAGGTCGCAGGAATTCAGTCATAGCGATCAACTCCGAGCGGTGACTCAGTGGAAGATTCTCTGAGCTGACGTGGAGCGAGGATTCGTTGCAGCCTTTGTTGTGTGTCGTGTTGGGCCGACAAGACGCGAAGACGCTCAACCACCCAAGGCGCTTGAGTTATGGGTTACAGGCTTAATGGAGTTCATTCGGAGTCCAAATTCTGGAGGTAGAAAACAGTATCGCGGCCCAGTGTCCGCCCAGGATGCGTTCGTAATGTGGTAGTTCATGTTCCGGGGGCTTTGCTGCGCCGCAACCTCCGTTTACCCTCGTCGATCGCTCCGCGATCAAGGCCCCCAATGCCGTTGTCGTAATTGGTGATCTCCATGACTGCTGATTGACCGTGATAATCGCGGCATTTTCGTTTGTTGTCTTGTCACTCAGGCGGCATACTGCTTTGCGGCAGTCTGGTGGCCGCCAATCTGTGACGCTCAACTTGCGAGATCCTCATAATGACACGTAGCTCATTCATCTGTCTGTGGACCTGCGCGGCGATCGCCTGGTCCGTCGGTGCCAACGCCGATGACTTCACCGTTCACACGTTTGAGCGACAGCAATTGACGGACGAATATCTTTCCGAAGGTGCCAACTTTGGTGACCTGAACAAGGACGGCAAGCCTGATATCGTTCACGGCCCCTACTGGTGGGAAGGCCCGGAATTTAAGAAGCAGCACGAGATCTATCCACCGGTTCCTCAGAACCGGAAGGGGTATTCCAACAACTTCTTTACCTGGGTTTACGACTTCAACGGTGACGGCTGGAATGACCTGGTCAGTTGTGGACTGCCGGGATCTCCTGCAGTGATGTACGTCAATCCGGGAGCCGACAAGATCGGTGACCCCAAACACCATTGGGCCACGCACAAGGTTCTCGATGGAATCGGTAATGAATCGCCCCAGTTCGTGAATCTCGTGGGTGACGAACGTCCGGAACTCGTCTGCAATCATCTGGGAAAATTCGGATATGCCACGTTCGATCCGAAGCAGCCGAACACGTGGGTCTGGCATGCGATCTCGGGCGAAGTTGGCCAGTACCCCTTCGGACATGGTCTCGGTGTTGGTGACATCAATGGCGACAAACGCCTGGATGTGATCTACAAGGATGGATGGCTGGAGCAACCCGCCTCAGTCGACGGGGACTCGGAATGGACGTTCCACAAGTATCTCTTTACAGGTCCGGGTGGCGCAGACATGTTTGCCTATGATGTCGATGGCGACGGCGACAACGATGTCATCAGCAGCCTGCAGGCTCATGCCTTCGGTGTCGCGTGGTTCGAACAGGTCAAAGGTTCAGACGGAGTCGCCCCCATTGATTTCGTGAAGCACGTAATCGTGGGCGAAAAGACGACCGACAGCCCCTATGGCGTTTTGTTTACGGAACCTCACACGGTTGCCCTACATGATATCGACGGCGATGGGCTGAAAGACATTGTCACCGGCAAGACCTATTGGTCGCATCATGATCGCAGCCCGATGTGGGATGCCGGGGCTGTTGTTTACTGGTTCAAGCTGGTTCGAAGCAAAGACGGAATCGAATGGGTACCGTTCAAGGCGGATGGCGAAGCTGGCGTTGGCCGGGAATTGATGGTGGGCGATGTCGATGGCGACAAGTTGCCAGACATTGTCGTCGGCGGGATGAAGGGGGCACACGTCCTGAGACACAAGGTGGCACGCGTCACCGAAAAGGAATTCAAAGCGGTCCAGCCGAAGAAGGCTGTCGCGATGGCAGACGGTCGCACACCGGAAGAGGCCGCGGCGGCCATGACCGTACCAGAAGGCTTTCAGGTGAAGCTATCGGCAGGTGAACCACTCGTTCATCAACCGATCGCCTTTACACTCGATCCCCGTGGCCGGATCTGGGTTGCCGAAGCCTACACCTATCCCAATCGGGCGAAGGCGGGTGAGGGGAAAGACAAGATCGTCATCCTGGAAGATACCGATGGGGACGGGACGTTTGAAAAACGCAAGGTCTTTATCGAAGGACTGAACCTCGTCAGCGGCATGGAAGTCGGTTTTGGAGGCGTCTGGGTCGGTGCCGCTCCGTATCTGATGTTTATCCCTGATCGGAACGGTGACGATATTCCAGACGCACCCGTCGCGGTTGCTCAGGGTCCACAGGCTGGCTTGATGTTTCCCGAGGATGTTCCCAAGGGAGCAACTGTCTTGAGGGACGGGTTCGGCTGGCAGGACACTCATGAAACTCTCAACGCGTTTATCTGGGGGCCGGATGGCTGGCTGTACGGATGCCATGGTGTGTTCACGCATTCCAAGGTTGGCAAGCCCGGTGGGCCAGACGCGGACCGGCAAGGCTTGAATGCCGGTGTCTGGCGCTATCACCCGATGCGAGATGTCTTCGAAGTCTTCTCACACGGGACCAGCAATCCGTGGGGTGTCGACTTCGATGATCGGGGCCAGGCCTTTATCACTGCTTGCGTGATTCCTCACTTGTGGCACATGATCCAGGGAGGACGTTATCACAGGCAGGGTGGGCAGCACTTCAATCCGTATACGTTCGAAGACATCAAGACGATTGCCGATCATCTTCACTATGTCGGCAAAATTCAGGATCATGCGTGGTGGGGTCACGAACCGCATGCCCCGACAGACACTCTCGCTGCAGGGGGCGGACACGCACACTGTGGGGCCATGATCTATCTCGGCGACAACTTCCCGGCACAGTATCGCAATCAGATTTTCATGGACAACGTCCATGGTAACCGGATCAATGTCTGTAAGTTCGACCCGGCAGGCTCGGGATTCATTGGTCGCCGCGCCCCCGATTTCCTGATCGCCAATGACCACTGGTTTCGCGGGATCAATCTGAAGTACGGCCCGGATGGCTCGGTCTACTTGATTGACTGGTACGACAAGAACGCCTGCCACCGGACGAACCCCGAGATCTGGGACCGGACCAACGGCCGAATCTATAACGTCAAGTACATCGGGCCAGGAGTACCGGCGGAGCGTCCGAAGTCGAATCCGCTGCAGGCGACCGACCATGAACTGGCAGCACTGCATCTGGAAAAGAACGACTGGCATGTCCGTACCGCACGTCGGTTGCTCCAAGAGCGGGCCGCGAGTGGCAAGTTGTCGGCTGAAGCGGCCGACGCTCTCTGGAAAATCTATGACACGTCAGACGATGTCACTCGCAAGCTGCGAGCCCTCTGGACACTGCACGCACTGGGGAAGATCGACGACAAGCGATCCATGGAAATTTTGAAGTCCAGCGACCCGTACCTGCGAAGCTGGGGAATTCAACTCGAACTGGAAGACCATCAGGCCAGTAAGCCCGTGATGACGAAGCTGGTTTATATGGCCGAGAGCGATCCTTCAGCGGTTGTTCGACTCTATCTGGCATCGGCCCTGCAACGCTTGCCACTGGATCAACGCTGGGAACTGGCTGCCAATCTGCTGTCACACGGTGAAGATGCGACGGATCACAATCTGCCGCTGGTACTGTGGTATGGCATTGAACCACTGGTGATGGCCGATCCTGCCAGGGCGATGACATTGGCCAGGAATTCCAAGCTGGAAAAGGTGGCTCGCTTTATCGTTCGTCGAGCGGCTTCGTCCAATGAGGCAGTTACGGCGGCCATCGAATGGCTCGCCAGTGCGACAGATGCGAATCAACAGTCGATGGTGCTTGATGAAATCCGGCTGGCCTTCGAAGGACGCGTCAATATTCCTCAACCTGCAGCCTGGGTCCCCGCCTATGAGGCCCTGCTGAAGAGCAGCGATCCCGCCGTTCGTGAAAAGGGAGATGCAATTGCTGTCGCGTTTGGTGACAAGCGGATCCTGCCACGGATGCGAGGTTTGCTGGCAGATGCCAAGGCGCCGCTGGACCAGCGACAACGAGCGTTGGATCTGATCGTCAAAGGCCGTGATACCGAAGCGGCACCGGCTTTGCGAGCCGCCCTGGCTGACGCATCGCTACGGGCACCTGCGATTCGTGCCCTGGCAACGTTTGACGATCCTGCAACATCCCCGGCAATCCTGGCTCTCTATTCCAAGTTGAACGACGCCGAAAAACGTGATGCCATTAACACGCTCGTCGCACGCCCCTCATCGGCGAACACATTGTTTGATGCGATCGAAAAGGAAACCGTGCCACGGACGGATGTGCATGCGTATCACGTCCAGCAACTGCTGGGATTCAAAGACGAAGCTCTATCGAAGCGGATCACGTCGGTCTGGGGTGAAATCCGGGCGACGGCCAAAGACAAACTGGAACTGATCGCAAAGCAAAAGGGGGTACTCACCCCCGCACGACTGAAGACCGCCGATCTGAGTAACGGTCGGCGACTCTATGCCAAGACCTGCTCTGCCTGCCACACTCTGTTCGGTGAAGGTGGAAAGATCGGCCCGGATATTACAGGTTCCAACCGCGCGAATCTGGACTATATCCTCGAAAACATCCTCGACCCGTCTGCCATCGTCGGGAAGGACTATCGGACAACGCTGGTCGCATTAACGGACGGACGAGTGATCACCGGCTTGATCCAGAAAGAAACCGATAGTGCGATTACGGTCCGCACGATCAACGACACGGTTGTCATTGCGAAGAGTGATATTGAGGAACGCAAACTGTCGGAGTTGTCGTTGATGCCCGAAGGGCAATTGAATCAACTGACACCGGATGAACAGCGCGACCTGATTGCTTACCTGGGACATCCAACTCAGGTGGCAATTCGCGGCCCGAAGTCTCCGATCGATCCGAAAACGGGCAAGGTTCCGGGTGCGATTGAGGGAGAAACGATGAAAATCGTCGGCAAGTCGGGTGGGAACGCGGTCAGTCAGGGGATGGGGGGATTTACCAAGGATCGCTGGTCCGGCAACGATCATCTCTGGTGGACCGGCGCCGGTCCTGGTGCGAATTTGGAACTCGAATTGGCAGTGGCCGCCGAAGGCTTGTATGACATGGAAGTCGTCCTGGGAATGGCTGTCGACTACGGCATCGTGCAGGTTCTACTCGACGGTGAACCCATTGGGGAACCGGTCGATTGTTATAATGCACCCGACGTAATCACCACTGGAGTCCTGACATTCGGCTCCCGTCAAATCACAAAAGGAACTCACAAACTCGGCTTCCGGATCATTGGAGCGAACCCGAAGGCGGTTAAAGGCTACATGGTCGGTATCGACTACGTCCGCCTGACACCGAAGTCAGCAGGCAAGTAGCTGGCGAGTCGTTACTCCCACCCGGTCGAACCGGGCGGAGAGCCAGAAGTGATTTTTCGCTCAAACATTTGGTCGCAAATGCGAATACTTGGCTACGTCTGGGCATTTCCTGTGACTCTACTGGGGTTCTCGCTCGCCATGCTGGCCGTTGCGACAGGAGGAGCAATTCGGCTGCGGGGAGGTGTGCTGGAAGCCTGGGGTGGTGCTGTGGGCTCGGTACTTCGAGGCAGCCGATATCATCGTGGCGGTGCAGCGATGACTCTCGGGCACGTTATCCTGGCTCGGGACTTGGACTGTCTGGAAAAAAGTCGCTCCCATGAGTTGGTGCATGTCCGCCAATTTGAGCAGTGGGGGCCGTTGCTGTTGCCCGCATATTGGTGCGTGGCGGTCTGGTTGTGTTATCGAGGCTATCATCCGTATCTCGATCATCCATTTGAACCGCCGGTGAATAACATCTGAAGCTCGAAACGGTCAACGTTATCGGCAGTGCTTGGCGGTTGCGAGAGTCTTCGACAAGGCCGAGCTTGAATACCAAGCCAATTTCAAGATCTCACGCCTGGTTGAAGACTCCAAGACCGTGGTACCTCATTTTGAATGAACGCATTGGCCCTACGGTCTTGCAAAGATCTCTTGTGTTTGGTCGTGAGTTTGACTCAACTGACATCACTGTGATGAGTGGCGGAGATTTTTCCGCCAGTTTGCTTTGGATGGAGTTTGACGAGTGTTTCCCTTTGATGCCTTTGAGAATGAGCGGCGGTTTCGGGCGGCGATGGACGCTGTAGAAATTGCGCGTCCCGTTCATTACTCATTATTCACGTTTGGCAATTCTGATCTCCCGTACTTCCTCGTTCTGTCAGGACTGGGTGAAGACACGACCGTCAGTATCACGAAGGGTGAGGTCAAAATCACTCGGCCGATGATCATTACCCCGGATAATGCCCAGCCAGAGTTTCAGAATTTTTTCGAAGATGATGATGATTATGGGTTAGCCCAGTTCATCCTTTCCCGGACCGCGTCGTTCTCAAACCTGAAATTGCAGAACCAGAGTGGTCCGAAGAAGATCGTCAGCGACAGTGTCGAAGAAGTGGTCGCCAAGTTGAATCGCCAATTGGATGACGAGGAAGAAGAGCATATCGCGATCCTGACCGCTCCCGCGCCCCTCGCGGGCTTCGCCATTTTGCGATACGCGTCCGAACGGATCATGCGGAGTGCTCCTGATAATATTCAGGAACTGCGCGAGCGAGGTTTTTTGCCGTAGTTTGCCGATTCGCCGCGATAGATCAGAAGATGACGAACCCTACGGCAGGACTGCAATGCGAGTGTGAATGATGTTCGTCGGCTACAGAATCAATACGCTCTGGATATTCAACCTGTGCATCCTTGGTACTGCAATCCAGGTTTACGGATCGGAGCCACTCGAAAAGTTGTTCTCGAAGGTGGGGCGGAATGATCGCGACGAAGTCTTGCGACTCGAACAACCCAATCAGAAAATAACGAATGCTGACTTAAAGAGCGTTGGCCAACTCGCGTCTCTGGAAATGCTCAACCTCGCCTTTTGTCGCAACATCACGGACGAAGGAGTAGAACATCTTCAGGAACTGCGACTTTTGAAGCACGTCAATCTTGGTGGATGCAAGCTCATCTCGGAATTGGGGCTGAAGTACCTGAGTAACGCGAAGGATCTGGAAGTCCTTAACCTGTCGGTCACGCAGGTTTCTGATGGTGGGCTCAAAGTGATTGCCACGTTTACGAAACTTCGGCAACTCGATCTCGACAATACCAACGTGACTGACGATGGCCTGGCAGAACTGCGGACTCTGACAGAAATCAATTATCTCCGCCTGGTAGATACGGCGGTGACCGATGTTGGAGTGAATCACCTGAAGACGCTGACCAGGCTTCGAACGCTCGTTCTCAATGGGACAGGTGTCAGTGACGAGGGATTAGCGGTGATTGCGGAAATGAAGAATCTCGAAAGACTGTCGCTGACAGGAACCTCCGTGACAAGCAAGGGGGTGACCTCGCTGGCGAATTCAAATCCCGGGTTGAAAGTGACTCGCCCGTGAACATGGCATTCGACGAACGGATGATGCGACGCGCGTTGGAACTGGCGCGCCGTGGACTGGGGTTTGTGGAACCGAATCCACCTGTTGGTGCCGTCATTGTCAACGAACAGGGAAACGTGATCGGTGAAGGCTGGCACCAGAAATATGGTGATCCGCATGCCGAGGTTCATGCTCTGGCGGCTGCAGGGACTGATGCAACAGGGGCAACTCTGTACGTGACGTTGGAGCCCTGCTCTCACTTCGGCAAAACGCCCCCCTGTTCGCGTGCCGTGATTCATGCGGGAATCCGCCGCGTTGTCATTGCCACTGCTGATCCCGCGAAACATGGCTTGGTGCGCGGTGTGGATGAACTGAAGTCCGCGGGGATCGACGTTGATGTAGGGGTTCTTGGAAACGAAGCTCGCCTGTTGATCGCGCCCTTCACACGATTAATGACAGTCGGCCTGCCGTGGATCCATCTCAAGTGGGCGATGACGCTGGACGGCAAGATCGCGACGGCCACGGGATCTTCTCAGTGGATTACGAAGCCCGCATCACGCGCGGTTGTGCATCAACTGCGAGCTCGGATGGACGCCATTGTCACAGGAATCGGTACTGTCCTGGCGGATGATCCCCAGTTGAACAGCCGGATTCCTGATGGTTCACCCCCGCGAATCGCCACTCGAATCGTACTCGATTCCCAGTGCCGACTACCGTTGGACTCCAAGCTGGTTCAGACGGCCAGCGAAGCGGCGGTGATTGTTTTCACGGTGGAATCGGCACCTGTGAGGCGAATTGAAGCACTCAAGCAGGCAGGCGTCGAAGTTCTGATTGTCGCAGCCACGTCCGATCAGCGACTGGACCTGATCGCCGTGATGCGCGAGTTAGGACGTCGGCGGATGACGAATGTGTTTGTTGAAGGGGGAAGTCGAATTCTTGGCAGCCTGTTTGATGAGCGACTCGTGAACGAAGTTCATGCGTTTATCGCACCAGTGCTTTCGGGGGGGCAAGATGCGCCAGGACCAATCGGCGGACGTGGGATCAACGTCATGGCAGATGCGCTTCGACTGGAGCAAACGGAGATCGAGGTGCTGGATGGCGATTTCTACGTTCATGGACTGGTACCAGCTTCGGCCTCGACAGAATGAGCCGTGCGATCGGCAGCAGGTCAAAAGTTCCTATAACTGCTCAAGACTCATTTGCCGAGAACGTGGACCCTCAATGAAAAAACCGAAGGGACGTCGAAACGTCCCTTCGGTCAAATTTCAGCATCGATCGATGAACTCATTACTGATTGCAGGCTGCAGGAGCGGCACAACCAGGCTGAGCACAGGGGTCGGTTGGGCAGCAGGTTTGAACGGGAACTCGACGGCAGACCGTACGAGGAACGCAACGAACCTTGGTTTCCGTGATCTGGCGGGGAACGCAGGTTGTCTTCGTCACCATGCGGGTCTCGCAAACCTGACGGCAGGTGGTGTAAGGAACCTGACGGGTCCGAACTTCCTGAGTCATCGTGCAGGTGGTGTAAGGAACCTTCTTGGTAATCGTTTCGCAGGTCCACGAGCAGGTCGTGTAGGGAACCTTCTTGGTGATCGTTTCGCAGGTCCACGAGCAGGTCGTGTAAGGAACCTTCTTGGTGATGCACTGTTGTTCGTAGCGAACGCAGGTGTACGGAACTTGCTTCACACAGGTGACTGGAACTCGGCGGCAGACCGTGTACGGCTGCTGGCAGTGACGAACTTCCTGAACCATGCGGGTGCAGCAGACCGTTCGCATTTCCGTTCGAGGAACCCAGCGACGGCAGCAAACCGTACGGTAGGTCTGGCAGCAACCGGTGCTGGTGCAGTTATCGCTTCCGGTCGAGGTGCAACTCTTGGGGCAAACGGGGCAAGGGATCTGCTTCGTTTCGGTGACCCAATCACCTGTGCAAACTTCGACCTGGCGTGATTCAGTCACAGGCTTGCAGACCGTGTAGCAGACATCGCGATAACAGGTTTCGGTTTCGGTTTTGTAGCTGGTGCAGCAGACTTCGCGGCACTTGGTTTCGTAAATCGGCTTGCAGATCGTGCAGCAGACGTCGCGGTAGCAGGTCTGGTAGCAGGGCTTACGGACGGTGCAGCAGACGTCACGGTAGCAGGTCTGGTAGCAGGGCTTACGGACGGTGCAGCAGACGTCACGGTAGC
>JBAWWJ010000198.1:0-15393 GCA_037146815.1 Planctomycetota bacterium | reverse complement strand
TAACCAACCACATAAGCAGTTGACGCTGTTCGACTTATAGCCGGACAGTTGTGGTGTCCTATATTGCATTGATGCCCGGACTGGAAAAGTCCATTGGGGGCACGACCTGTTCTCAGCAGCCTGGGGGTCCTGCCTGATCGCCAACGGTCATGTCCTGATTTGTAACGAGGATGGTGATCTGAAAATTTTCAAAGCCAGTCCGACGATGGAAATCGTCAAGACGGAAAACTTCGGCAGTCAGATCTTTACGACACCAGTGGTTGTGGATGAGACATTGTATGTTGCCTCGCATCTTGCCCTCTTTGCCTTTCGCGATCCGAAACTGATTGCGGCGACACCGCAGGATCGGGCCGACGGATCGAACGCTTCGAAGACCACGACTTCGCTGGTGCTGCAAAACTCACAGGACAAGCCCGTCGGCGGAACTGTCCACGTGGGCAACGTGGGTTATACGAGTGATCCTCAAAAGCTGCTGTCCTGGGAGACGAATCGCCAGGGAGAGATCGAATTGATCGGACTGGCCGCAGGGAAGCACACACTTGTCGCGGACGCGCCGACGGACGCGCCGACGATCTTTCAAATTGAGCTTCCGGCGAAAATCCTCCCGATCCGGCAACGATTGAATCCTCGCGTCGAACAGAAGTCTGTGAACGGCGTCGATCCGCTGGAAATCCGCACGAAGCTCAACACGCGGAACGGTCAATCCATTATTGATGTCGAATTCACCAACAAGACGGACCAGCCTATAACTCTGCCACTCCTGAGCATGGTCGATTCCAATCTGCGGGTCTTTATCCCCAACAAGCTTGTCGCCGACGATACGACAATTCCACCGCATCGCACCAGAACCATTCCGCTCAACTGGACTCGGATTGTCAAAGAGGGAATCTGGACTTCGCGAAAACTGGAGGCGATCGACGAACCATGGCCCGTGAAACCTGCTGGTGACGGGTTGCAGTATTTCCGACTGGATGTCGGTCACATCGGAACTCTGCCACTGGCATTGCCGAAACCGGAACTGGTTCTAGAGCGACCTGAAATTGCCAACATTGATCCCGCGCCGATCACCCAGCCTGTCACTCTGGAATTTCCACTCGGAAATTTCGGCGGTGTTCCTCAGCGCGGGTCTTATCCGGCACCAATGTCTCCGGATGCCCAACCGGCTTCGGATGACAAGACCCCCTGGATTGATGCGGAATTCTTCCTGCAATACCGCGTCCGAATTGCCAAAAATGGACCGGGGTACGCGGGACAAGCGGCAGCTCCACTTCTTCTTTTGGACATTCGCAATACAGGCAAACTCAACCTGGCATTGGAAAAGGCCCAGTCACGCCATGAAATGGTTGTCGATCAGATCGACTATTTTCGGAGTGACCAACCCTGGGGTGGAATCGATCGCGTCGATGAGAGCGGATTCTGCATTCCGTTCCTGCTCACATCGTACTGGAGATCACGCCCCAGCAAGGGTGAAGCCGGATTGTCATTCATGCCAGGAACTCACGCTATAGCCATCCGGATCAAACTCCATGAGACCAGTCGTAATGCGGACGGGCAATTGATCATCGAACCCCGCGGTGGTCGTGTCCTGTTGACGCGCCCCTTCAATATCGAGATCCATGAACCAGAAACTGAACAGACCAAGGCGCTCGCCGTCGAAAACATTCGCCGTGAACTTGTCGCGTTTCCCCGATTCTTCGCCCCGAAAGTCTCGGCCAATTTGCAGCAGTTGGTACGAAACACGCAACCCGAGTCAGGTAATTTCCTGTTGAAGTCACTCGGGCCCGGGAACATGACGGCACCCGATCCCGCATCGTTTATCATCGCCCAGACCTGGGATAATCTCAGTCGCGCTCAACGGGAGCAATACCTGAAGAGTTCCATGGTTCACTTCGCTGAACTGCGACCGACGTACCCTCGTGGGGTCGATGCCGGGATCGCCGTCGGTCCACGATTCGCATCGGACTATGCGGGCGTGCCAGCGGGCAAACCCGCGATGAAGTCGAGGACGGTGACAACTCACTTGCTGGATGGTCAACAGGTGGGAGAACCAATGACCTATGCACTTCATACGACGATTTCCCACTGGTTTCGAACCCGCTCATTGCCGCTGGGAAAGCATTCGATCCGCATCGTGACCGAATATGAATTCCAGCGAGAGTCAGAATCCTACACGGGGAAGTTTGAAACCGAGCGGACGTTTGAAATTGTTCCTGAGGGACCAGATTTGTTATTGGCACCACCTGATCCGGTGGTCGACAAGTTCGTCCATAGGAGCATCGAGATCGTCGAAGCGACCGCCACAACGACCTGGGGTGGTCGAGGCTGGCAGCCCCAGATGCGCTGGTCGGGGAACGAGACTCTCAAGGCTGGCTCTTTACATACACCATCCTGGAACGTGACTCAACCACTCCCCGTTGACCTCTGTTTTCAGTCCGAACTTAGACTCGAAGGGACCGACATAAGAATCCCCGGAACCGAAATCGTTGTTCCGGCGGGCCAGATCCGCGGATTCTACTTTCGCCCGTTAAATTCCGAGTCGTACACAATTCTGAGAAATCACGCGGATGCAGACGGATTTGTCAAAGCCCGAGTGATTCTGACCCCGTCACAAGGTGTTGCCCTCTCGTATCCGCGTATCAATCGCTATTTCGGCGGAACAATCACATCGGATATTGTCCGCGTCCGTGTCGATCGAGACGAGGTTGGAGAGGAATTCGAAGAACCCAAGAAGCAGTGAGACTGGGTGGCTTGCGGTCCAGCCCTTCACAAGTCGGCAGGCGGCGATCTGTCTGTCGCCGCGGCGACGTCGTAATCGTCGACCTCTTTTGGGCTGAAGGCCCACAGGGAATTACCGGTTTCGATAAAACCGAAGTACCAATGACGCGGATCCCCGTCATTTATGATGCATTTCCACCCGAAATGACGTATCATTACGGAGTTCTGGAAATTGCCGGGAGAATTTCCGTCGATATTCCCTGAACGAGATCTGCCTTCATTCTCCCGCCAAAATGCTGCCCCAGAGGAACGGACGACGTGAGACCTCATCAACATCGTGCTGGATTGTCCCGTCGAGAAGTCTTGCAGGCTGGCTATTCGGGATTACTGGGAGTGGGACTGCCCGCGGTAATATCGGGCCGAGCACAGGCCGCTCCCGCTGCGTCACCTTCGCGATCACCGAAATCACTGGTCATCGTCTTCCTGACCGGGGCGGCCAGCCATCATGATACTTTCGACATGAAACTGGATGCCCCCGCCGAAATCCGTGGCGAGTTTAAGCCGATTGCGACAGCCATCCCCGGCTATTCGATCTGTGAACATCTGCCGCAACTGGCAGCGCGCGCGAACAAATATGCCGTGATCCGGACGCTGTCTCACGAGGACAACAATCACCTGATGTCGACGCATCATGTCCTGACAGGTGAAAAGCAGCCGGGAGGATTCTTCGATAAGGTCGCATCACGCGATGACTGGCCATGCTATTCCGGAGCCCTGGCGTTCCTGCGACAACGGGATGATGGATTGCCAAGTGGAGTCAACCTCCCCACATATCTGCGCGAAGGCCCGCTCACTTGGCCCGGACAACACGCGGGGTTCCTGGGACCCAATTACGATCCGTGGCAAATCACTGGCGATCCGAACAAGCCCGACTTTCGCGTCGATGCACTGACCCTCGCCGCTGGCATCGATGTGGTTCATCTGGGCCGTCGCCAGATGCTGCTGCAGGAGGTCAATCGCCAGCAATCGCAATTTGCCGAGGTTGCTCAGTCGCTGCGATTGCAGAAGGACCAGAAACTGGCGTTCAACATGCTCAGTTCCAGCCGACTTGGTCAAGCGTTTGAATTGCATCGCGAACCGGACGGAGTTCGTGATCGATACGGCCGGACAACGGATGGACAGTCATTACTGACGGCACGGCGACTGATTGAAGCAGGCGTACCCATCGTCCAGGTAAACATCGGCCGCGTCCAGAACTGGGACAACCACGGTGACATCTTCCCGACATTGAAGAATCGCCTGTTGCCGCCACTGGATCAAGGTGTTTCAGCACTGCTGGACGACTTCGATTCTCGCGGGCTGTTGAACGATACCATGATCATGATGCTGGGCGAATTCGGCCGGACTCCCAAGATCAATGCCCAGCGCGGTCGTGATCACTGGGGGCCATGCTTCTTCGGGTTGTTTGCTGGTGCGGGAGTTCAAGGGGGACAGGTCATCGGCCGTTCCGATGTGACCGGCGCCTATCCGGCAACTCGAGCCTTTTCACCGAACGATGTCGCGGCCACAGTCTATCATCTGCTGGGACTTCCTGCAGAAGTCGAAGTGACCGACCGCCTGGGCCGTCGCGTGCGTCTGAACAAAGGCGATGTCATTGAATCGCTGTTCAATGGGACGAGTGTGTAGGGTTCAGAGATCAGCAGACAGCTTTCAGCGATCAATCAGAGACAGGGCCACCTGTCTTTAAGTTAGAGAATTCGGGGCGAGTGAAGTGATGCGTCGAGTCAAATCTGGTGGTGGCTGGCCTGCGGTGTTGTACACCTTCCGGAAATCACGCGAAGCCGGGGGCTTGTGGAATCTCTGGAAGGCGATGCGTTCCAAAAATGCCTGCAAGACTTGCGCGGTCGGGATGGGTGGCCAGCAAGGGGGAATGGTCAACGAACGTGGCATGTTCCCCGAAGTTTGCAAGAAGTCGTTGCAAGCGATGGTTGCGGACATGCAAGGTGCGGTCAAACCTGACTTCTTCAAGACTTACTCTGTTGCACAGCTTCAGGCGTTTTCACCGCGGGAACTGGAAACCAGCGGGCGACTGACTCAACCAATGCTGCACCGACGCGGCGATAACTACTACCAGCCCATCACGTGGGACGAAGCTTTTGCCAAAATCATCGGGCGACTCAAGGGAATCACGGCCGATGAAAGCTTCTGGTATTTCAGTGGGAGAAGCTCGAACGAAGCAGGTTTTCTGCTGCAGGTCTTCGCACGCATGTACGGGACCAACAACGTCAACAACTGCAGCTACTATTGCCACCAGGCGAGTGGTGTCGGGCTGAATAGTGTGCTGGGAACTGGGACCGCCACGCTATTGCTGGAAGATGTCGAGCATGCGGATCTGGTGTTCATCATTGGTGGGAATCCTGCCAGTAATCACCCACGGCTGATGACGACGCTGAAGCACATCCGTCGTAGCGGCGGGCATGTCGTTGTGATCAATCCGATCGTAGAAACTGGACTGGTCAACTTCAGTGTCCCCAGCGATCCCGTCAGCCTGTTCTTCGGGACGAAGATCGCATCACTGTACGTTCAACCGCATATTGGCGGGGACTTGGCGTTGCTGACAGGGGTTGCCAAACGAATTGTTGAAATGAACGCCCATGACGAAGCGTTCCTGACGAACTACTGTGATCACTGGCCAGCACTAAAGTCCAATCTGGCAGCGGTGACATGGAACGAGATCTATCGCAAGTCGGGAGTTGGTGCCGACGCTATTCAGGCGATTGCCACTCGATATGCCGCAGCAGAGAATGTTGTCTTCACGTGGACCATGGGGATCACTCACCACACGTATGGCGTCGAAAATGTCGAAGCGATCGCCAACCTGGCGCTGCTGCGCGGAATGGTCGGACGCCCCCATGCAGGCTTGTTGCCGATCCGTGGTCATTCCAACGTTCAAGGGATCGGATCGGTCGGCGTGACTCCCAAGCTGAAAGAAGCAATTTTCGATAAATTGCAGTCCGAATTTGGCATGAGGCTCCCCACGACCGCGGGACTCGACACACTCGCCTGCATGGAAGCGGCCGAGCGTAAAGAATTAAAAGTCGGTTTCTGCCTGGGTGGCAATCTCTACGGTTCCAATCCCGACGCCGATTACGCACGGCATGCGCTAAGTCAGTTGGAATTGCTGGTCTACATGAATACGACCTTGAATACCGGGCATGCCCACGGGCTGGCGGAAGAAACTTTGATTCTGCCCGTTCTGGCCCGTGATGAAGAGCCCCAGGCCACAACGCAGGAATCGATGTTCAATTACATTCGATTGAGCGATGGCGGTCCCGCTCGACATGTTGGCCCGAAAAGCGAAATCGAAGTCATTGCCAAAATCGCTCAAGGAGTCCTCGGCAAGGATGGACCGATCGACTGGCAGTCGATGCAGGACACGAATCGGATTCGCGACGCCATTGCCCGAGTCGTCCCTGGGTTTGACGAGATCAAGCAGATTGGCCACACGCGAAAGGAATTCCAGTTGGCGGGTCGCACATTTCATACGCCGCAGTTCCCGACTCGAAACGGCAAAGCTCAATTGCGACCTCATTCACTTCCTGAACTGGCAGGGGCTGGCAACGAACTTCGGCTGATGACGATTCGTAGCGAAGGACAATTCAACACCGTCGTTTACGAAGACTATGATCTCTATCGGGGAATCGAAGGTCGGAATGTGATCCTGATTCATCCCGACGACATCGCTCGACTTGGCCTGCAGGCCAGCACGACCGTTACCGTATCGAGTGTCACGGGGACCATGCAAGGGATTCGTATCACTCCGTTCGAAAAAATCCGCCCCGGAAACGTGGCCATGTACTACCCGGAATGCAACGTCCTGGTCCCCCGCACATCCGATCCACGTTCGCGAACCCCGTCATTCAAGTCGATCCCGATCACTCTGCGATACGAACCATCGATCAGCCCACTCAGATAGCCTGCAGTAGCGCAATCTGCCACAATGTCCTGAGAACGTCGAGTGATGCGATGATAGTTGACGCGTAAGGTCATGACATGGCCGCAAACGTGAGGAATGACTGGTGACTCGATCGAAACTGCAGAACGAATTAAAAAAGAATCGCCAGTTTGAATCCCTCGAACAGGAAGCGGCTTTAAACCTGTTGCGCACGAATGATCAGTTGCAGATCCGGTTTGCCCGCCTGTTTCGCGAATATGAACTGACACCTGCCCAGTACAACATCCTGCGAATCCTGCGCGGCGAAGGAAAGCCCCTGCCAATCCTGGAAATTGCCAGTCGAACCGTCACCGTCGTTCCGGGAATCACGGGGCTGATTGATCGCCTGGAAAAGGCCCAGTTCGTTCAGCGAGTTCGCTGCGAGAAAGATCGACGAGTGATTTACGTCGGAATTACCGAGCAAGCGACGAAAGTATTGAGCCAACTGGATGAACCGCTGCTGGATCTTCACAAGAAGTTGATGGGGCATCTCTCTGAAACGGAATTGAAAGAGCTGAGTCGGTTGCTGGAAAAATCCAGAGAAAACCTGCTGTCGACGGAAGAGGCTTGAGCGACTGCGATCCTGCTCACTTCGCCGGGAATGCAGATTCAACATGGTTCCAGACGGTATTTGCCATTTGAAGATGCCCCTCCTGAGACAAGTGAATGGAATCGAGTGTTGACTCATTTCCAGCCAGGATTGAGAGAAAGACTCGTTTGGGGACCAGGGCGACATGATACTTGCGAGCAAGACTTCGCTGGATTCGGCCATACTCGTGATAGAACGGCGGTAAAGGCAATTCGAACATGATCAATTGCCGTTGCGGGCCGCTGACTGCTGCCAGTAAGGCCTCCAGATCCGTTGCGAACTGAGATGACGTCGTCGATCCCAGGATGTCGTTTCCCCCGATTTCCAGCAGGACAACGGGTGCGTCAATGTTCTTGCCACGGATTCGTTTGAGTGCAGATGCTGCCGTTTCTCCGATGTGAGAAATATCGTGCACTTCAAGATCATGTTGCCGGGCCAGCAGTGATGGCCATCGCTCTGAACTTTCATCGCCATCGATTCCGGCAGTGACAGAGTCACCGATGACGGTGATGGACCGCGATGACGCTGGCGTCAAGCGGGGAGTGACGTGGAAAGGGATCTCAACAACAGCGGCAATCATCCAGGCGCCAACTGCGACAGCAGGTGCCCAGCGTTTCCATCTACCCACGAAGCGCGAGATGATCCAGGCAATCGTTGCTACCAGTGAAACTGCGTAGAGCCAATAGGGAATCGCCGTTGACGAGGCGACAACAAGGATCGTCCCCAGGATCAGCGCGATCCCTGTAAAATGCCTGGCAAGTCTTTTGTCGAGTTCTGCGGAAACGATCGCCGCGATGATGAGGCTAATACCCGTGAAAAAGGCCTGTCCACTGACGATATGAAAGACCAGCCCGTTCATCGCCTGCTGTCCGTGTTCACGTTTTTCACCAGACGACTTCGAGCCCCGCTCGAGCTCCGTGGAAGAAAATGTTACTTCCCCCTTGAACGGAATACGAGGCGTTCCCCAGCGAATTGTACGAGATCCCGTTCTGCTGGTTTCCTGCAACAGCCATGTTCGTCAAGAGCATGACTTCGTAACCCGCTCGAAACCGTACGAAATCGTTGAACGAATAGACACCATTCAAACCGGCGTTACCCACAAACGATACGACATCACGATTATCTGTGAAGCTGCGACCGTAAACCGAATTGTCACTGCCACTGGCTGTATAGACTTCACGCGCGGAGCCTGAAATCCGGTTGTAGAAAATTCCCTTGCGAACGACCCCTTCCAAGGCGAAGGGGCCGCGTTGTAGCAGGGTTGCGTCTGTAGTTCCCTGGATACCGTTCATCTGATTGCTGGCGGTGCCATTCCAGAGCATCGACAACGACATTGGGTTTGCCGGAGTATTCGTCCATCCGTCTGCGGCACCACTCAGCAGTGTCAGGCCATGTTTCGTCAGTGCCTGATCGGTCAGAATCGTATGCGTTGTTCCGCCCGCGGGAATGTCATTCGTTCCGAACGTTCCGCTGACAACGGCCGTCGTCGATTCATCGAATCCGACGTTGCGATAACCAACCCCGAAAGCGAACCGTCGACCTGACGTACGTCGCGTCTTGAAATTCACCTGCGTGTCGTGAAGCGAACTGGAGGAATAAAGTGTATAGGTCGAATTCCCATTGAGAAACGCATAATTCAGGATCGCAGGATTTGCGAGCGGATCCATGGCCGCATCGAAGACGGGACGAAAAAACGTTCCGGTGTTGATGAAGTTTGCATTCCCGCTTGGGTCGACGAGCGTATTTCCCTGACCATTGTTGAAGCTGATCGCACGCGACAGGATTCCACCGTTACTGGCAGTCCAATCCGAGAATGTCGTCCAGACCCCTTCCACTTCATAGTTGGGGTCAATCAGCCAGGCACCGCCGAGGCGATATCCGCCAACGAACCCGTTTGAAAGTCCACCCAGAGTGAATGATTCCGGGCCGCCAATCACGGGTGTTCCGGTCGTGGAGGTCGTGCGAGTCCAGATCAGAACATCAGCAGTGAATCGAAAGCCGGAGTCGGGTTCGGTGTCACTGAAGGGCTTGGTCAGCTTATATGGACTGCAGTTATCCTCGGACGATTCCTCATCGTCGGACTGTGCCATCGCTGCACTTGTGGAAGCGGCCAGCAGGCCAATCACGACCAGACACCATTGGAATGGTGATTTCATTGCATCGTCCCCCGTTTCGACGTGTCATCGTTGCGCAACGTCCATGTCTTGTGCGCAACCCGCACGGTCTCATCCGCGGTTCTTATCGGCATTCGCGGAAACTTCGCGACCACCGGTACCGCAATGGGGGATAAAGTTTCCGAACCTTGATGCAGAGAGTCTCAGCTTGCTGATTGGCAAAGGGTCACAAGCTGATCCGTTTGAAGGGGTCAACGCGGTCTGCGAAACTTTGCAGGCAGTGGTTCAGAATCTTTTGCCGAATCGGCAGCGAACCAGCAAGGCAAAGAAAAAACCAGCCGCCGGTGACCTGGGGGGCATGGTCATCGGCGGCTCGAGTTGATTCGGCAAGAATTGCCGAAGCGGAGGGAGTACTCAGGACTTCGCAATCAGGGCGAAGTCGGCAGCTTGTTCACTTTGTCCAAGGTGATCGCGCTCAACACCACAGCGGCGATGACACCGACTGTGAGGATCACGAGTGTTGGATCACAGCAACCGAACTGACCACGGGCACCATTTTCACCCATGACCAGCAATGCGTGTTCTTTTGCTGACGGTGGAGCTGTCTTTTCGGCCCAGACGCGGAAAACGCCATCCGTATTACCGGACGAGATTTGATAGACCCCACCCTTCAGGTTCTTGAAGGAGTAGAGACCTTCCTTGTCGGTCACCGTCTTGGAGACTTCTTTCTTGTCGACGCTCAATGTGACTTGAGCACCTTCCAGCACTTTGCCGGTGTGATCCACAACGCGACCTGACAAGGTTCCGCCTGTGGTCAGGCAGACATCTGGGAGCGATGCCTTTTGAACTTTGGATGCGGGACGAGTTGCACTGTCAGCCATTGCCGGAGCCTGAGGCAATACAATGCCCATCGCCGCCAAGCAGATTGCTGCGCGCTTCAAGAAACGTAATCCGGACATAACCCTACTCCTTCTTGGAATGAAACCACCGTTTCCAACAGTGAACCAATCAGATCGGCGACGAGCTGTAAGATCAACGGGCGGCAAACGAACATGTGACGTGACAGGATCGATTTCAGTGACGTGATGTGATCTCTCGATCCGATGCGGTGGCGGAGTATAGGTACCTTCATCAGTCGGTCAATCCGAATTGCTCGCGAACAGTGCTCCAGAACCAGTTTTCTGATTTTTTTCGAAAACTGTTCCCGAAACCGGCCATTCCTGCCGATATTGATCAACTTCTTGCCAATTCAGATCAATTCATCGGGAGAAATGATGGTCTCCCCTGTTTTTCCAACTTCACGAGTCCAACGGCAAACACGGTCGGCAGTTCTTCTTGACCCAATTTCCTGTGCGAACCCTGAAATTTTTCCTTCATCTTGGACGGTAGTACAGCCTTCTGCTACGACTGGGTTACATGCGATGAGTGGGTTGGATGGGGTGAATGTGGCGGCGGCGAAGAATATGTTGTGCGGCAGTACTGTTTCTTGATTCTGCATGTGATGCCACCGATATCTCGATCATCAGGACTGGTCGTTGGGAAGCAAACGGAAAGTTTGGGTCACTGACGGTTTTTCTGCCCGACGATTAGTGATTGGTCCGCCCCCGGAGTTCGTCAGAACTTGTCCGGCGAACGGATCTGCAAAAGGTCCATTCACGGACGACTTTTACACGGAGACACTCAGAATGAAGTGCTTTAGCTTGGTCCGGGGCGCTGCGGTAACGCTGGCAGCTCTGGGAATGATGATTCCAAACGCTCCAGCCATGGCTGCGGGTCCACAACGTGTCACGGTTAAGTCCGTCGATGCAAAGATCTTCGACATTTCCCTGCAACAGGGTGGGGCCTTCAAGGGCCGCGTCGTTGATCATACCGGTGCTGCGATGGAAGGCGCTGCCATTACCGTCAAGCAGAACAACAAAGAAGTTGCTCGAACGATCACCGACAAAGACGGCTCGTTTGAAGTGGCGAACATGAAGGGCGGAGTCTATACCGTCTCTTCAGGCTCAACGGAAGGAACGTATCGCGTGTGGGACGCGAAAGTTGCTCCTCCATCAGCCAAAGAGCAAAGCCTGCTGGTCCTCGGCCAGAACGGTGCTCGCGGACAGTTCGGCTGCTGCGACCCCTGCACTGGCGTGTATATCGTCGGTGGTATCGCGGTTGCCGCATTGACCGTAGGTATCATTGCTCTGGTTCGAGCCAACGATGCCAATGGTAAGATTCCGAATTCTCCGTGATTGGTTCTCCATTCACGTTTAATTCATAAGCAAGCCGCCGGAATCCTCATGGTTCCGACGGCTTGTTGCATGAATGGTCAGGAGTTCCAATCAACCATGGTTGTGGCCGATTTCTGTCAACTCACGAATGCTTTGGCGACCGCTGCTTTGGTCTTTTCCAACCCGGTTCTGGCGACCTCCAGGGCATCCTGCTTCCAGTAGTCACGGTTGAAGAGTTCCAGTGACAGGACCCCGCGGTATCCTGCGTTGTAGAGCGTCTCGAAGATCTTGGTGAGCGGAGCGACTCCGTCACCGGGATAGACCCGTTGTGCGTCGTTGATCGTGGCACGTGGGGGATCGGCAGGATAATCATTGACATGGAAGTTGTGCATTCGTCCTCCGGCGAACATCGCCAGGCCTTCGAAGTCGGAACCTCCCTTGTAGATGTGGTAGATGTCCAGCAGGAAGCAAGCCTGCGGGTGCGCAGCTTCGATGCCAACGAACGCGACTTCTCCCATACGGCATAACGTCTTGGAAAAGCCCCAGAGTTCCAGTTGAGGCAGAATCCCTTCGGCTTTCCCCAGTTCACAAAGCGCATGGTAACGTTCGGCCAGCTTGAAGGGGTCCAGGCCGGTTTTGTCCGTCACGCCAACGGGAGGAGCGGCCAATCGTTCACCGCCGATTTCGTGGACCAGGCCCATACACCGCTTCGCTTCTTCCAATCCCTTCTTTCGTTCGTCGTCGTTTTCGTGCAGGAACGCCGCAAATCCGATCGCGCTTTCAACTTTCAGGCCGGCGTCGGCAATCCGTTTCCTCAGGTCTTTCAGCGAGCCTCCCTCTTTGGTGTACCGATCCAGTTCGTTGATCCACGGCTCGATTCCCGAATAGCCAGCCTTTGTCGCGACGTCAATTCCAGCCAGAATGTCGACCTTCTTCCCCTGGTAGGAACATTCACGGATCGTGCTTGTATTCAGGCAAAACCGGAATGGACTCGACTTGGGATCAGCCGGTTTTGATTCCTGGGCACCTGCCAGGGAAGGAAGAGCCAGCGTTGCAGCGGAGGTGGTGAGAAAGCTGCGGCGAGAAAGATCGAGTGACATTACAATAACTCTCAAGGAATCGAAGCGCGAATCAGACAGAAACACGATTTCTCAAGGATACGCAAGCGACCAACACTCAGAAAGTGATCAGGGAACGAATGACTGACCGACCACAGAATTCGCTGGTGCTCCACGACCAGTCGCTGGCCAGTGACGCTCGACAGATTCTCGAGTTTCTCGAAGGACAAGGGGCGTTTCGATTCCCTACGTTGGGAACCGGCCTGTTCTCGGCCGCGGCAGGCGAAGGGGGCGATTTTGAATTGACGGGGTACCGCTCCGTCTGGGTTCGTGACAATGTTCATATCGCCAATGCCCACCTGCGATTCAGCGAGACAGCCAGTGGAGAATCGGCGATCCGGTCCCTGCTGGCCTTTTTCGCTGGCCATCATCATCGCTTTGCCGATGCCATCGAAGGCCGAAGTGATGTCACTGATCCGATGCAGCGGCCTCACATTCGCTTTGACGGTGAGGGGTTGTCGGAAGTCGATGAGAAATGGTCGCATGCGCAGAACGATGCGCTCGGCGCGTTTCTATGGCTGTCGAGTTCCTATTACCGTCGAAATCCATCGAAACCGCTGACCACTGACGAGTGGCGTGTGCTCTTTGCGATTCCCCGTTTTTTCCAGATCGTTCAGTACTGGCAGGATGAAGACAGCGGTCACTGGGAAGAAGTCCGCAAAATCGCGGCTTCCAGTATCGGCGTCGCCGTTGCCGGTCTGCGAGAATTCCGTCAACTGTTGATCGAACGGCCGCCTGCGAGTTCGTCCTCTGCAGAACTGCCAATAGTGACCGTCGACCAGGTGAGCGAACTCCTGGCGAAAGGCAAACAGGCTCTGGAAACGATCCTGCCAGCGGAATGTATTCAGTCCGATCCCGCTCAAGCTCGGCGATACGATTCAGCGTTACTGTTTCTGATCTATCCATTTCAGGTCGTCGATCCAGCGATGGCTGACAGGATCGTTGAGGACGTGACGACTCATCTGATGGGGAATTACGGAATCCGTAGATACCTGGGGGATTCTTACTGGTGTGCCGACTACAAGCAGAAGCTGGCGGCCGATCAGCGAACGGTGGATTTCAGCGACAACCTGGCTGATCGAGACCGTCTGCTGGAACCGGGCAAGGAAGCACAATGGTGCCTGTTCGATCCGATCATCTCCATTCATTTCGGATTGCGCTACGAACGAACCGGTGAGACTGAAGATCGCCGCCAGCAGGTCTTCCACCTGCAGCGATCCTTGAACCAGGTCACCCGTCCCGGTTCAAAGGCTGTTCCATATCGTTGTCCGGAATCATACTACTGCGAGCAGAGCAAGTATGTTCCGAATGACATTTGCCCGTTATTGTGGACCCAGGCCAATCTGAAGCTCGCCCTGCGTCTCGCTGCCGGGGAAGCAATCTGAATCATTTTAACCTTTGGGTAAGAGTCCCGCGGCTGAAAGCCCCATTTCACGTTCGACCTTCATCGTGCGGATTTCCACCAACGAAAGACGATCAATGACCGCTCTATCCGTCAGGATTCTGTTTGTGTTGTTGTCGCTGACGACAATCGCCTGCGCCGACGAAGCCGCTGAAAAGTCACGTGAGCGTCGTCAATTGTACGTCGCGGTCCCGGGCCTGCGTAACTACCTCGAATACGGTGGGCATGGGGTCCTGGTGTTCGATATCGATGACGGGCATAAGTTTGTCAAACGGATTCCGACGGCGGGAATCGATGAGAACGGAAAGCCAATCAATGTCAAAGGGATCTGTGCCAACGCTCAGACCAGGCGACTGTACGTTTCCACGATCAAGACGTTGCAATCGCTGGATCTGATGACCGGAAAACTGCTGTGGGAAAAGGCCTACGATGGGGGCTGTGATCGAATGGCACTCGCTCCCGATGGAAAAGTGCTTTATGTCCCCTCATTCGAAAAGGATCATTGGAATGTCGTGGATGGTCTGACCGGAGCGGTCATCGGGCGGATCGAGCCCAAATCTGGTGCGCACAATACTGTCTATGGACTGGACGGAAAGCAGGTCTACATGGCTGGCTTGCGTTCACCGTTGCTCACTGTGGCAGAGACGACGACACATACCACTTCGAAAACGGTCGGACCATTTACGGCCAGCATTCGCCCCTTCACGGTGAATGGTAAGCAGACACTTTGTTTTGTCTGTCTGAACGATTTACTGGGCTTTGAAGTCGGAAATATCACAACCGGTGAAAAAGTTCACCGCGTGGAAGTGACGGGATTCCAGAAGGGACCGGTCAAACGGCATGGGTGTCCGAGTCACGGAATCGGATTGACGCCTGATGAAAAGGAGATCTGGGTCTGCGACGCCTTCAATCAGCAGATGCACATCTTCGATGCCACTGTCATGCCGCCCAGACAAACGGCCAGTTTGAAAGTGCGTGACGAACCCGGCTGGATCACATTCAGCCGGGATGGCAAGCTCGCCTACCCATCAACAGGCGAAGTCTTCGATGTCGCCACGCGAAAGGTGATTGCCACTTTGACCGATGAAAACGGAACTGCCGTACAGAGTGAGAAGATGCTGGAAATTGACTGGCGCGGAAATGAGCCAATCCGAACGGGCGATCAATTCGGTGTTGGCCGAATCCGATGAACAGGTGCGCTTCGTCGTACTTTTCGTGGTAAACGTCAAGGATTCGCTCCAGATGCGC
>JBAWWJ010000197.1:0-15487 GCA_037146815.1 Planctomycetota bacterium | reverse complement strand
ACTGCGATTCGTCCGGGATGGTGGTGAGGGTGGCAGGACACGCACGGAGGTCTGCCGTCACATGCGAGCACAGACGAACAGGCAGATCGACGAACTGGTTCAGAAGTTGGTCAGCACGGAAGAGATTATCAGCGGTTCGCGACCGGCCAAAAGCGGGCCAGCGGCAACGGTTTTTAAGGCGATCAGTTGAACTATTCCCACTTTTCCAACCACCTCTCCCCATGTAAAGGAAAGAGAAATACACGTAGGTAAAGGTGGTAAGGAATAGTGGAAGAGTAGTAGTAGAGAAGATGAATACACCTATTTTACAAGCACTTTTCGCATATCGAACTCTTCCCACAAGTTGGGAACGATTCCGGGAACAGTGGTGACCAGATGACCAGTGAACGATTCAGACTGTTGATCGAAGCCGGGCCGGGCGATGTTCCTGGAATTGTCCGGTTGCGTGCACTGCTCAAGACAATGCTGCGGTCATACGGATTGAAATGTGTGGCGGCGAAACAGACGACGGCAACGACGGACGCACGAGGATCAACGGAGACCGCATCAAACGCAAAAGACGATGATTCTATCGTCCACAAGCGGAAACGCGTCAAACGCGAAGCAACATAAGCAATCGTTCAGTGTGTGCGGTTGCAGATCGGAAGTCTTGAACGGAGTTTTGAGCATGTTGACATTGGAACGGCAGACGTATGCGAACCTGGAGCAGGAACAGCAAGCGCGGGAACAGGGGCTTCGCGAACAACGCCAAGCGTATGTGGTGTCGGCACTGGCTGGCGAGACGATCACTCTCGATGAACTCGACGGCGTTGGTTGGACACCACGAGACCTGACGGCAGCGGTTGACCGCGCAAAAACCCGCGCGACGTTATTGGAGACATGCAACGCCGGGCAGGTTGACGATGAACTGGCAGGCACCGACCCCGAGATTACCAAGGTCGCACAATGGCAGGACGCTGAGCGGTTGCGAATCGCGATTGAATCTCGTGACAAGATCACCGCGATTCAGTCTCGGCATCAGGATCTACTGCGACGAAAGAACGCTGCGGAAGATGCGCGGGTGAAACTTACTGAATCAATGCCTGTCGCATATCGGCAGAAGGTCGCACAACTGCTTAACCAGTTATCAGCACTGTCTCGACGGGTACGAACGATTCACACCTCAATGGCGACATCTCGTGACTTTGGCGCATTGTCCGCCTCGAAGCGTGACAGCGGGCTGGCAGAGATTCGCGACCTGGAATCCTCAATGGCGCAGATCGTCAGTGAGATTCAGGTGATTGAAGGGCAATCAATCGCGGCACCAGTTGTTGCAGTTGTGGAGTGAGCGACCCTCTCCCTTGCCTGCGTCATCGTCCGAACCCGATGGCGTGGGTGAGGTGAGAGGATAGGGGGCTATCGAAGGTACTAACGCTAGTCCACCCGGATAGCGCTGGTTTCCGAGTGAGGCAAACGCGTCTGTCAGAACTTTTTTTAACTCAGGTTGATGATTACCCAAGTTTTTCTCAGCCAGTTTGAACGGAGTCAGTAACCAAATGAGCGAATCACAAGACCCGTTACCAGCGGAAGTTAGCGGGCGTCTGCCGAATGGCAAATTTGCAAAAGGGAACCGCGCCGGACGGGGCAATCCTCACGCCAAGCGGACACAACGACTGCGAACAGCACTACTTTCCGCCTGTAAACCGGCTGACATCAAGGCTGTTGTCGAAGCACTAATTGAGAAAGCGAAAAGCGGTGACGTGCCAAGCGCGAAGCTATTGCTCGATAGGTGTCTCGGCAAGACCACGCTACCTGAATCGCCAGAAACGCCGAAGCCAGAATCCGAAGATCCTGATGATGACACTGATCCTGAGCGATCACCACTACTCGACGATCAGCAGGTGTCTGACACCTATATCCGCCTCGTCATGGAATTTGAGCAATCACTTTTGGCGGCACAGCAACGAATTCTCCAGCAATCAAGTTTTGAAGGGATCGAACAATGAGCAATATCAATGGCAACATGGAACGCGTCAAGACACCAAAGACACCGACCTGCACACAATGCAATTCGCGAGGGCAGAACTTCCAATCCGGGCGAAGCGACTCGGGGGAACTCATTCACAGATGCCTGTCGTGCGGTCATTTCTTCGCGCAGGAGATCGAGGGCAGAATCGGTTCTGTTCCCGGTCTGAGACATCGGGCTGATGGCGTTCCGTTTCAGGAATAGAGCAATGACACAATCACACTGGTCTGATTACTGGGTTGATCGGCTGCGGGAAGTTCTGCCGGTCGACCTGGAGAATCGGCCGATCTACATCCTGGCACAATCCGAGATCCCAGCGGAATTTCACACCAAAGGCGTAAGGGCCTGGACATCGTGTTTACTCGATCAGCACATGAAGCCGATTCTGGAGTTGCAAAATCGTTGGCAGGGAAACGGGTTGTCGATGGTCATTGTTGACGCGGACGTGATTCAAGGCGATCTGTCGGACGGATTCGCAGTGCTCCTGCATGAGATCGGGCATTGTCTCGAAGCTGAGTCAAAATACGTTACACGATGGCAGGTTAACTTCGCGCCGGAACTAGGTCCGATCTTTGCGGCGCAATATGGCAAGCCGGTTAAGATCCAAAGCCTGTTTCCCGGACGTGTTTTCCCTGCATGGCAGGATCACGGTTTGGACTGGATACGAGCGAGTTTGCACCTGCACTTTCGGGCGATGCGACGTGGTTGGTTGCTCACGCCATCGTCGATGAGTATCGCGGGCGATTTTCGCGGTCTGTCGGACGGGATGTTGTATCGCGAACGACTGCTGTCAGAACTGGAAAGCGAACAAGACGTGCCAGTCATTGAGATCCTTCAGCGACCTGCGCCCGGACTGACTGATCTTTGGATTCAGGACACCCAGGCAATCATTCGGAGTGCTCAACATGCCGAGATCGTTTGGTCTTCCATGCGACCGGCAAGGTTGCAAGGGACGCTGCCGGGTGCTGTCGGTCAAACACAGCGTCAAGGACGACTACCTGCGACGAATCAGGATCTGCAAAGTCTGCGGCTGGAAACGCCGGACGATTGAAGTCGTCATCAGCGGGTTGGATCAGGAACAGCGGTTCAGCAAGTAACAAACCTTGACGATTAGGCATCGTCAAAACGCCTCGTGGGGAATCCTGCGGGGCGTTTTTGTTGGTGGATCTACAGCCCGCGACGGCGACCCTCAGAAACCCCGTTTTCGCGATTCAAAGTAGCACCGGGGTAGCACCGTTCAAAAACTGCGTGTCGACCGCTTGCTTTTCGTCGTCGTAAGTCGTTCCCCAGATTCGACTTAGCCTATTGCCCGGAAAGGATTCGAACCTTTACTAAGTGATTCAGAGTCACTCGTGCTACCATTACACCACCAGGCAGAGTGGTTTGCGGATTCTTCTAGAACGGCCCCGCTGGGGCGGTCGGAAGAGCCACGGGTGGGAAGTATACTCGCCACGCGGGATTTGCCAATTCCGATTGGGTACATTTTTTGACACTTTCTGCGGTCCATCGATTTGGACGCAGGAAGTGCATGCCGTTCTGAGAGATCTGGAAAAAGGGGACTGTTGTGTCAGAGAGTGATCCGTTGTTTTCCGTCCGCGATAAAGTTGTCGTCGTTTCAGGGGGAAGCCGAGGAATTGGACGTGCCCTGGCGGAGGGATTTGCCCGGCGCGGGGCAAAGGTGATCATCACCGGCCGCGATGCAACAACTCTGGAAGTGACGGCTGCCGAGATTTCTCAGGGGACTCATCCCGCCGACTTCGTCACCTGCGATGTCGCCAAGCCCGAAACAATTGGCCCGATGGTCGAAGCGATCATCGCCAAGACGGGGCGGATTGACACTCTGCTGAATGTCGCAGGGGTCAACATCCGCAAGCGGGTGGAAACGTACACCGAAGAGGAATACGACTACATCACCAACATCAACCTGAAGGGGGCGTTCCTGGTCTCTCAGGCTGTCGGTCGTCAGATGATCGCGCAAGGAACCGGCGGAACGATCGTGAACATTGATTCACTGAATACGTTCGCACCGCTCAAGGGGGTCTTGCCGTACGCGATGAGTAAGGCGGGGTTGGGGATGATGACTCGCGGCATGGGGAGCGAGTGGGGTGATCACGGGATCCGGGTGAATGCGATTGCGCCCGGGTTTGTGTTGACCGACCTGACCAACAAGCTGTGGTCTGATCCGACGATGCAGGCCTGGGGCAAAGCGAATACGCCTCTGCGTCGACTCGGTCAACCCGAAGACATGGTAGGGGCTGCCATCTTCCTGGCGAGTGATGCCTCGCGATTCATGACGGGACAGGTTCTGTATGTCGATGGAGGAATCACCTGCGGTATCCAGTGGCCGATTCCATTGACATAGTACGAATCCCCCTCAACAGCGCGATCACATCGCGGCACAGCGGGCTAAGGCCTCGGCATCGATTCGTTCAACGCTATTCTGAGGCCTGAAGGGCTGACCTTTCAGGCCTCAGAATTTTATGGAATGCGACCTGTTCCAAGTCCGTAGAGGCAGGCTGGGTGAACTACTGGTCCGATTGGGCCGGAAGATTCTTCTCAATCGACATTCGTGAGTGAACTCAATCGCTCCACCTCCGCACGCTCTGGCTGATCATGTATCGCCACTTAAAAAGTCGATCACGTGGAAGTACACAGACAAGGAGGTTGTCAGACTCGATGTCCGTCGTTATAGTCGCAGTTCCATTCTGTTATCAATTCCTCATGGTCACACGGAGGTGGGCTGTGTCGCTCCACGAATTCGAATTGAATATTGGTGATGTCGTGCAAATCGGCGAATACACCGTGACCGTTGTCGATATGGAAAACGGCGAAGTCACCTTCCGGATTCAGGAACCAACGACAGAAGAAATCGCTGAAGGAACTGCTGCGCCAACGCGTCCTCGGTGAAAGCCCGTTGGCGGAATCGATGATCGCTGATGTTATCAGTGAAACAATTCCAGATCGCTCGCCTTTGGCCAATTCTGTTGAGCCTGCTCGTGGCAATAGTGATCTGGTGTTGGCCTGCCAAACCCGTTTGGCACGTCAAATCCACAGATCAACTGCTGGGTTTCTGTCACGACGGTCAATCTGTGTGGACGATCTCCACTACAGAACCCGGAACAACCCCGCAACACGCCGTTCTCAACTTCCGGGATGTGAAATCGGGGCAGATCACCGATTCCGTGCCGGCAATCCTTGATGGTGTCACGCGAAACTCGCACGTGTCACTCTCTTCTGATCGGAAAAAGCTTCTGGTCGGCAATCGAGGAGGCGACGATGAAACGCCGCAGACTGACTATTTCATCATGGATGCGAGAACGGGAAAACAACTCTCAGGTCCGCTGCCAGAAGTGGAACACATTTTCCCGGATGCATTCTCGATCGACGGACGCTGGTTGTGGGCTTATCACAAGACCTCCAGCCCGGACGAGGAACTGCAGGATGTTGACATTTTGTCCGTTGCGTCGGGCGAAACAGTGATTCAATTGCCTTCCGATGAAATTCGCTTTCCGCGAACTTGTCGTTTCTCGAAAGATGGCAATCAGGTGGCTGTGCTGTGGATCGCCAAAGAGGAGTCGACAGACGCTGTCAGTCAGATTCGACTGCTGGAGGTCCCCTCGGGACGTGAAATCCGTTGTCTGGAACTTCCGTCTGGCCAATGGGAGAGATTTCATTCCTGGGACGATCGCGCGATGACCTTGGAATTCAACGTTTCCGATGGAAACGCTGGCCACTTTCGTCGTTGCCGCGCGTTTGATCTCACATCGCCGACACTTTCGAGCGGGATCGATCAACCACTGTTATCAGGTTATTCGTCTAATCCAGACAAAGATGGCGACGGATTCTTCGACGATAAACCCTATGGACAGACATGGTGGGCCGATGGCCCTGGCTGGCTCGTTTACGTAACGAGTGAGACCATTCCTATCACGGATTTTGAGGCGACGTTGTCTCGGATCGACAAACTGATCGGGACGCGATTCTACAACACGAAACGGGGAGATCACCGATTGACGGTGCGTCGAATCGACCCGGTAACCGGGCGAACGATTTCTCAAATGCCAAATATTTCGCAGGGCAGGGGACCATCCTTCTCAGACGACGGACAATGGATCGCCGTCAGTGTGAAAAAGGAATCGAGTTGTGGCCGCTGCTTCCCTCGCCACGTTGGCCGTGGGCAATTGCAGCAGGACTCACAACGGCGTTCGCGCTCCTGCTTGTTCGCCGACGCTTCAGTTCAATGAAGTCGAACTCGCCCTGAATGAAAGCCTAACCTGAAAGCAAGCTTAACCAGCCATCCCCGCAACGGCTTCTGCGCGGTTGGCAGCCAGGGGCCAGAGTTTGTCGAGGTGGGTGATTTCCAGAACTTCGCGGCAATATTCCTGAAGACCTGCGATGGCGAATTTTGCGCCGGGTTGAGTGTTCAACCGCTTCCAGACTCGAAACAGGATCTCGATAAATGACGAGCCGAAAAACTCCGTCGCGGCCATGTCGAGAACCATTTTCGGCGGATTGGCCCCCTGAGCGATCTGGATCAGTTGGTTCCCGATGGCTTCCAGTCCCACTTCATCCAGATGCCGTTGATTTGGTCCAAAAACGACCACAGTCACGTCACCCTCTTTTACGACACTCAACGGCCCGGTGGTACTCATCGACGCTACCTGCACTTAATCGAAATAGGACCCAGCGAAACTGATCCTGACGGGGGTTGCCCTGAACATTCAGCACGTCCACCCCCCGTCAGCACATTCTCGGTTGCCGATCTTAACAAAAAAAAGCGGCTTCGTCCCACTCACACGTCGCCGGATTACCGCAAGAAAATCATTTTTGAGGTGCGGCAATTAATTCAACCGTCAACTGAACCTGTTTGCCGTCCCGCTCGACAATCACCGAAATCTGCTCACCAGGCTTATGGCCATCCAGTGCCTTGGCAACTTCGGATGCCGTGCGAATCTTTCGACCGGCGACTTCGATGATCGCATCCCCCAGTTGAATTTCGCCGTTATCATCGATGTAAGTCGGATGAACTCCGGCAGCACCAGCGCCACTTCCTTCCACGACATCACGCACGAGCGCCCCTTGCTTGACTCCCAGGCGGCGTGCGAATGAATCCTCGAAAATACTCAGTCCCAGAACGCCTCGCTGCACCTGTCCGTGCTGAATCAGTTCGGGCACGACGTGATTCACGATGTCGACGGGGACCGCAAATCCGACTCCATTCCAGACCCCGGACGGGCTGGCGATCATCGTATTGACGCCTATCATCCGACCTGCGCTGTCGAGTAGCGGCCCTCCCGAATTTCCGGGATTGATCGCGGCATCGGTCTGAATCACTCCTTCAATCGGACGTCCGCCAATCGATTTGATTTCACGCCCGAGACCGCTGATCACCCCTGTGGTCAGGGTTTGATCGAGTCCGAAGGGAGAACCGATCGCAAAAACCTTTTGTCCCACCTGCAGACTCGACGATTCTCCAATATCGATCTTGCGCAATTGACTGGCAGGAGCTTTGATCTTCAAAACAGCAAGATCCTTATTGGCATCGTATCCAACGAGTGTCGCTTCCCAGGTTGAATTGTCTGCAAGAGTGACACGGGCAGCTTGAGCTCCCCTGATCACGTGGTAATTCGTAACGATATGGCCCGCGTCATCGTAGATGAACCCGGTTCCAGTCCCTTCAGGGATCTCCAGGATGTTCATACTGAATCGGTCGCGGTGGTGCGACAGGGACGTGATGTAGACAACACTGGGTGAAGCCTTTTGAAAGATCTCGATCGTCGACTTTTCGTCCTGCGCCAGTTCGCCACGGGGCGTAACAGCCCGTGGTTGACCCACATCGCGGAAGGACATCCACGACAGGAAACCTGCATTTCGCAACATCAAGACCGCAACCGCCACCAGGAGAAATGCGACGAGCCAGGATGGCACCGTTGAGCCACCAGGTTCGTACGGACCGGACGCACCACGTCGCATCCCGATCGGGAGTGGCGGAATATCCGACGCTGAGTCCTCAGAGCGAAAATCATTCATGGCGAGTAATCCGCGATGGCCAGTACCAGGGACAACGCAACCTCGTTACCAGCACGGTCTCACCGTACCAGCGCCAGGCCCTGCGAATGCCCGATGTCTGGATTCTACTGCCGAAGACTTTGAACGCCAATGAAATCAGTGCCTGGCGACGAGTACGAGACAAGGCGAGTTGTGAGATAGTCGTGGTTCGCGACGCGATCCAACGCTTCCTGGTTGACCTACTTCTGAGACGGACGAGTATCTGGGTTGGAATAAGAAAATGCGGCGTTGGTTCGCGGGAGCGAACCACGACTATCCGGGTACCACGATTTACGAGAGAATTCCAGCCGGTCACCCCAACTCGGCGACCTTTTCGGCCAGTTGCTCGACCGACTTCAAGAATCGTTTGCGGATTTTCTCGGGCAGATTCTCGAACTGCTTCATAAAGTGAGCGTTCATGGCTCCGTGACAGCGTTCGATCGCACTGGTCATGCGTTTTACCAGTTGCTCGGTCGTCGGTTCCTGACGTTCGGAGGTTTCGCGTGGTGGAGGCGTTGCCGCATCTTCACGGAATGGTGCGTAGTTCGAATTGGTATTTGACGGAGTGCCACCTGCCGCCAATGCTGCCGTCTGCATCCCTTCGCCAACCATGGATTCTGAATCACGCGTCGGACTGACGTCGAACGGAGCAGCCTCGCTCGTCACCGTCAGTTCGACAGGGCCGAAGCCCATCGATTCATCAGAGGCAGATTCGCTCAAGTCTTCGCCATGCTGAGCCCGTCGCCAGGCGCGCATTTCCGCAACCCCCGCCTGAACATCCTGAGCCCACTGCAGACATTCGGCAGCGTCGTCCCAGTTAATCGCGGCATAAAAGTGCGACCACTTCAAGATCGGGTAATTTCCGCAGACATCGCCAAAAGTTTCCCAGACGCGTCGGCGCTGATAGACCTGGTCAGGGCTTAACCCGACAAGTGCTCCGAAATCGGCATCGGTTCGCCCGCGAGCAAATCGTTTTGTCCATTGGGCGGCGCATTCGCCCACTTCCCAATTGCAGTGGCTGAGTGCCATCTGGGCACGAGCGATCAGAGCGGATTCAGTATCTTCGGCAACGACAACGGCACTGGCCATGTTTCAGCAATACCCTGGAGATGGAACATCGTGAACGCAGGAAACGTCCTCTGCGTGGATCGTCCCCTCCCTGGGTACGGACGTCGAATGTTAGCCTTCTGTCCGGTCCATTGCCACTGTCTGGGCGATCCGAATGGCAAATCCGGGTCGGTCGACGACACTCTCGAACGCCTGCGGAAGATGTGCGGGCCTTGATATCAGCGACAGACGATTGGACGATGAACTGATTCCTGGTGATTTGACAAACCTGCGGAGTCCCCACATGTCCCTGCATCAATTCAATTTCAGACTTCCAGCGGTCTCTCTGATCGTGCTTGTGGTCGCATCCGCCTACTGTCTGGGACAACCCCCGACACTTCTCTCCAAAGACAAGCGAGATGCACTCAATTCCGCGGACGTCGAACTCAAGCACGCCCTGAAGTCGGTAGAAAATCACGAGCATGTTGCCGATGCCGCGATTTTTGCGAAGGGACTGGAGTGGGCATTACGTTACGACCGCGAGTTTACCCCCGCTGATGTGGCGTTACTGGAGAAAGCCGTCGAACGAACCCGGCAGCGATGCAATGATCTGACCCAAAAGAAGATCCCGTGGAAGGATCGACAAGGGAAAGTCGCACTCGGTTACCGTTCACGCATTGATGGTTCGTATCAGCCATACGGTTTGATCGTTCCCGCTGGATACAATTCAGAAAAGCCGATGCGATTGGACGTTGTCCTGCATGGCAGCACTCGCCCTGTCGGAATGAGCGAACTTCGATTTATTTCTCGATTTGATGAAGGGGAGGGCGCGAATCCCTCACCTCCGAATCATTCGTATCTTGAACTTCATCCGCTGGGCCGCGTGGAAAACTGTTACCGCTGGGCTGGTGAGACGGATGTCTTCGAAGCCATCGACGATGTCTGTCGTCGTTATTCCGTTGACCGTGACCGGATCGTGCTGCGAGGGATGTCGATGGGTGCGTCCGGAACCTGGCATCTCGGCTTGAAACACCCCGACCGGTTTGTCGCCCTGGGACCATATTGCGGTTATGTCGATACCCATCGCTTCTCGGAAACGCCGCTGCCGAACTTCGTCAAAGTGGGGGAACTTCCTGAACACCAGGAACGCGGACTGCATATGCTCGATTCCATCGATTACGCCGCCAATGCAGGAATGGTGCCAGCCATTGCCTGTATGGGTGAGAAAGACATTTTCTTTCAGGCGCATGTCCTGATGGGTGACGCGATGCGCCGTAAAGGATTGATGATGGTCAACCTGATCTCACCGGGAACAGGTCACGTGATCGATCCCGTCACGCATGCAGAGCAGATGCGACGTATTGGCGAATTTGCGACTGCGGGATTGAATCGAACACCCGAGAATCTGAGGTTTGTGACGTGGACCTTGAAGTACAGCGAATGCCATTGGCTGCAGGTCCTTGGATTGAATCAGCATTACAGTCGCGCCGAGTTTTCGGCCCGCATGTCCGATGACGCGATCGTGATCAAGGAACCGACGAACATCTCCCGGTTCGCCATTCGACGCGAGTGGCGAACAAGTCCATTCGATACCGATGGGACAAGCACTTTCAAACGGGGAAAGCTTCCGAAAACTGTCCGCATTGGCGAGGTCGTGACTGCGATCCCGGAAAGCCAACAGTCGGCAAAGCGGCTGCTCTTTTCAGTGCGTCACGGTCGCTGGCAATTAGAACCGAGCGACGAGATGGACGCGAAGCAAGTCAAGCGACCAGGGCTTCAGGGTCCGATCGACGATGCTTTTGCAACGCCATTTCTGTGCGTACGCGGGACCGGTCGAGCCTGGAATCCCGCGGCGCAGAACTATGCTGAAGCGAGCTTGAAGCGATTCAGCGAGGAATGGCATCACTACTTTCGCGGAGAACTTCCGATCAAGGATGACACCGCCGTCACTGACGAGGACTTGCGGAATCGCAATCTGATTCTGTTTGGCGATCCTGGCAGTAATTCCTTGATTGCACGTGCATTACCCGGTCTGGCTATCACTTGGACGCGAGAGAAGCTGCGAGTCGCCGAGACGGAATATCCACCTGAAAATCATGTCCCGGCGCTGATTTCACCGAATCCCCTTCCCGGCGCCAACGGACGCTATGTTGTCCTGAACAGCGGGCACACGTTTCGAGAAGCAGAACTGAACAAACTCAATTACCTGCTGTTTCCTCGCTGGGGAGACTGGGCCGTGCTGAAGGTTTCTGATGCGAAAGATTTGGCAACCGAGGAGGTCATCCGCGCTGGCTATTTCAACGAGGAATGGCGTTTCAATCACGTGCCGAATGATAAGTAGAGGGAATCAGGCACCACCGACGATCGAAATGAAATCGCGCAGCGTCAGCGATTTGAGATTTTATTTAGAAACGCAGAGAGCGCGGAGGACGCAGAGGGAAGCCAAGAGAAGGCAATCGCCACTAACCTTGCCTCTGCGTCCTCCGCGCTCTCTGCGTTTCTAATATTTCCCGGTTGCGGAGCTGAGTTACTTTGCCATTCCCTCACACAGCTTCATCCGACGAGCCTGGTTTGCTCAGGAATCGACCGCCGCTCATGTACATCCCGTGCTCACACGGAACGCACCATTCGATCGCGACTCGATAGACGTATTCGCGTGACTCACTGGCCATCTTGACTGTTACTTCCCCCGGCGAGACGCTGCCGCGATGCAGCAATCCGATTCCGAACCGACTGATTTCTCGTGTCATCGCTGAAACAGCATTGCCACGCATCGTCGTCACTTCGGCAGGGACCGTCAGTTCGATCCGCTCGTTGTTTCGCAGGTTGGTCCCATCGACCTTTTCGATGCTCTCAAGAACCGCACGAAGATCGTGCAGGCTGGGGCGACTCCAGGGATCTGGCGTTTTCATGTTATCTCCGGCGGGGATTACGTGCCGATTCGGGTAGTCCGGCAAAACCGGATTTTCCACTCCCGTTGGGATACGGCATCTCATGTCATACATCGCCGACGGCCCGCTGAGTGCGGTCGCGCGACGGTGCTTTCCCCAAACCTACGTCATGAATTCTCAGAATGCAGACGCAAAAAAGTGGCGAGAAATCTTTTCCTGCCTACGTTGCACCGCGGCGGTACCAGAAGATCGCGGCAACCGCACAGAGGGAGAAGAGCGTTGCGGCAACATAAGTCCCCCAACTGCCAGGGCGATCATCACCGGAAATCATGGGCGTCTGAAGGTTTGTCTGCGGTGGAGAATTAATCTCCCGAAACGCCAAAATCGGGCGGCTTTCGTCGAAATCGGCGGGAGGAGGCGAATCTTCGTCAGTAGCACTCGGTGGCTTCAGCCGATCACCCGTCCACGCCGGATTGACACCGTTTTCATCGGGAGCGACGTCGGTCATTGCCACAGCATCTTCCGTCAGTTCTGGCGGCTCATCAGTCGGTTCCCGATTCGTTTGTAACTCAGTCGGTTCGATCGGCTCGGATTCCGCCGGGTACGACACGGAGGGGTTCGTACTTGCCTGCGAAGAACTTTGTTTGACACTCACACTTCGATTGGCCTGAACGACTGCTCCGTCAGCCTCGTCAGTGGCGGTTCGATCTCCGTCCAGCGAAAGTTGTACGATTGGTGTCTTTTTCGCCGACCCCAATCCTGCCGGATTAACAGACTGCTCTGCAGTTGTCGCTTTTCGTTCCCGGCGGAACACGGCCAATCCACTCCAGTCGCGACGTGGTCGATTTGAAGAGTCTTGCTCTTTGGCAGTAGGGGGTTTGACACCTGCAGGATTCTTGTCCGCAGTCACGACAGGTTCCTCCGCAGAACCTGTTGGAGTTGAATCAGCGGTCTCTTCGCCGCGGATATGGTCGTCAATTCGCTGAACCAGATCGACCGGACGTTCTTCCTCGGGTGAAAAGTCCAATCGGGCAGAATCACCGATTTCCTGAGCGATCTTCGCCGTATGGCGAGCTTCTCTCAATTGACCGAGATCGAACAGCCGACGCGACTTTTCCAGCATCGATTCCACTCGCAACCGAACATCGTGTCCGCCGTTGGCGATTCGAGACCGCGTGTCGGCACGCTCGGCGTCATCGTTGATTGCCGCCTGTAGTCGTTCCAGTTGCTCGGCAGAGGAATCGGTGAACACCGATTGGGGAGATGATGTGGCAAGAGGTTCCAGATCCGTTGCAGAATCGCTGAATTCGAGAGTCACCAAAGCGTCATTTTTTGAGTTCGCCGAGACACCCTGGTTGGAAATGGCGGTCTCGTTCGAGTCGGCGACCTGAACCACGGCCTTACCAACCGTTTCGTCACCATCTTCTGCTGGAGCTTTCGCAACGGCGGTTGCCGCATTATTCGCAGAAACAGAAGGTTCACTTTTTTCAGCGATTGTCGGCAGCTCAATCCTTCCAGACCAACGCTGTGGAGCGGTCCAAAGATCGGTCATGGTCTGGCGTGAATTATGGTGACAGCCCGTCAACGCCGTCGAAGTGACCAGCACAGTGAGCAAGAGCCCACCAAGCCTCTCCAATCGCATCGACTTTCGAGCATGTTCAATCACAGGGGGTAGCCAGCAAGGATAGATTTCCACAAAGAAGTGGCGGTCCCGGTACGCACGCGTCATCAACTTTTATCGGTCGCATCGACTTTGCGGGTTCAGCCATTTTTTCTGAAGTTTCGGATTTCGACCAATTTTCTGATCAGCAAGGACAAGCGGCAGTGCCGCACAAGCAATGGGCAGCCAATGGGCCAGCCAATCCTTTTATCTGCCCTCAGGAGAAACGCTCGATGTTCACAAGTCTTTTAAAATTAATTACTTGCGGATAAATCGTCCGGTCCGGAAAATCTGTGGCACGGCGTTTTCCTTTGGCAGACTCTCGTTCGCTCATTTTTTGGCGGCCAGAGAGGAATTTTGCGATGTGCCGAATTGCCGTGCTTGTTTGCAGCCTGTCGGCACTCCTCACGCAACTCCTCCTTGCCGCCGCGCCGACTGAGAACGTTGAATCCCCCGCATCACAGGCCATTGAGGTTCGGATTTCGGGAGGGTGGAGGATTGTCGAATCCCGGAACTTCCGATGCTGGTGTCAACTTGCGGACGACGAAGCACGCCGACTGGCGGAAAGTTGTGAAGCTTGGCGATCTCGATTGCGCGCCACCTGGAATCCCGCGGCCGAAACCGTCAACTGGACGATCAAGTGCGATCTCTATGTCCATCCGACACGGGAAGCCTACAACGCAGCCTTGGGACGGCCCGGAGACACATCCGTTGGTTCGACCATCATGAACTTTGACCAGGGTGTCACCGTCAGGCGAAGGATTGATGTCCGAGCCGATGCCAGCGACTGGTCGAATGCCGCTTTACCTCATGAGATGACTCACGTGATCCTGGGCGAACGATTTCAAGGACAGCCACTACCTCGCTGGGCCGACGAAGGGATCGCGATGCTGAGCGAGTCGGCCGACAAGCATCGCGAGCGTCTGGAGAATCTTCAGAAATTATTGACGGCAAATACAACGTGCCCGATTGCGGATGTCCTGTCATACACTCGCCTGCCCGCCCCACATCTGCGAGATGCCTACTACGGTCAAAGCCTGGCGTTAACGTCGCTGCTCATCCAGAAAACGAGTCCTGCAAAGTTCGCAACCTTCATCGAAGAGTCGCGGACGAGTGGAATCGAATCGGCCTTGCAGAGTCATTACTCGATCCGTGACATCGCGGGTTTGCAGCGAGTCTGGAATGAATGGACACGAGAGCCCGAAAAGGTCTCGTTTGTCACACTGCCAATCCAGTTGGGTAATGCCCCCAAAATCGTATCGGCTCAAATTCCGTAGGTAACCTGCGTATCTCCGACTGCGCGTCTTCGGACTGCTCGCGTGGCACTTCGACAAGAAGATTCTGGCGCGAGTCACAAAAGTAGGGTGGGACCAGCGGCGCATCGCCGCGCCGGCCCACCAGTTCCCGAACAAGAACCCATTCACACCGACGAAGATGGTGGGCCGGCGCTCGAAGCGAGCTTGTCCCACTCTACAAAACCAGCCCGTCGCGTTTCTTAGTTTCCCGAAAGGGTCTTGCTTGCTTCACGACACAGCGATAGCCTTAACTTCCGGAAGTCGTATTCGCATCCGTAACTGGTGCTCAGTAACTGGAGGAATCAACATCATGGTCAAGACATTCGTAGTGGCGACGCTGGCAGTGATTGGTTTGGGCGTTTCTTCTCAAGATGCATTCGCAGGGCATCGCTCGCGCTGCTGTCAGCCACAGCCTGCATGCTGCTGTGCGACAACCTGTTGCGCCGCTGGAGCGACGGCTCCCGCAGCACCAGCACCGCCGGCAACAGCTCAGGCCGGGGCAGGGGGGTACCAGAGTTTCTCGTACGAACCTGGTGCATCC
>JBAWWJ010000196.1:0-15674 GCA_037146815.1 Planctomycetota bacterium | reverse complement strand
CTTTCCCCCAGTCACCCCCTCACGCATCCACAAATTCCGCCGAAGAGCCGTTTTTTTAGGCTCTGGCTGAGGAAATAAAGCGGGATTCCCAGCAGGAATGGGACCGCAATCAGTGGCAACAACGGCAGAGCATACCTTGTCGCCGAGTTCAGGCCGAACAGACTCATTCCGCAGAAGACCAGCGGGCAGAGCGGAAACAGGGGCGAGCGAAAGGGGCGTTCGATATTGGGATCTTTCAGCCGCAGCACGAAGCAGGCAACACCGGTCGCCAGGAAGAACAACCAGAAGATCGGGGCCGAAGCAGCGTAAAGAGTTTCAAATCCTCCGTAGTACTTGTTCCATGGGACGGGATTCGCATGGGCCATCGCCAGCAGTCCATCGACTCCATTTCGGCCCGTGGGTGTTCCGACACAGACGATCATCAACCCGGCGATGGTTCCTTGGACGAGCAGTGACCAGACCGGGGCCTTGGACCAGCGGGACCAGCGACCAAGTAATCCGAACGCAGGATGATCGGCCCCCACAGTGGCATGCAACCGGGCAACAGAAAAAATCAGTCCGCTGACGCTTCCCAAGGCAGAGACCATCACCAGCACGCTGATCGCACGTTCACCAAACGGGCCAAAGACCTTTGCCATGGCATCGCCGGCAGGTTGTCGCGAAGCTCGCAATCCTTCAAATCCGAGCGTGGTCAGATAGGCCGCATTCACGAGCAGATAACAGGCAGTAATCGCCCCGATCCCCAGCAAGAGAGCTCGAGGAATATTGCGTTTGCGGTCACGGACATCGGCGGCGACAAACGCAGCATCGTTCCATCCGCCATAAGCGTAGAGAACGAGAATCATCGACAACGACCAACCGGGACCATCGATCGGTTTGACCACTTCCATTGATGTTGTCCCGGTGACGCTGAGTCCACCCACAATCAGCATCAACAGTCCGATCGCTTTGGCGCACGTCAACAGGTTTTGAGTCAACTTGCCGGAACGAATCCCCAGGCAATTCAAACCGGTCAATCCGACAACTGCTCCCAATGCAAACCAGACAACAGCCGATTCAGGAGCATTGAAGACTCGAACAGCATATTCGGCGAAGACATACGAAAGTGCACCAATGCTTCCCGTCTGGATGATCGCCAACTGAGACCAGCCGAACAGGAAACCGACACCCGGCCCAAAAGCTCTGGTGAGGTAATTGTATTCGCCCCCCAACCGCGGATAGGTCGTCGCCAGTTCGGCGTAGCAGAGAGCACCGACAAACGAAAGCCCGCCACAGATGGCCCAGATCCCCAGCCCCGTCCACGGGTCGGGCATATTCGCGAAGATCGTCCCCGACATCTTGAAGACGGTCGATCCGATGACAATGCCAACAATCAGACTGACAGCATCCCAGACACTGAGTGCAGCAGACTCGTCCTCAGCCGAGGAAACAGATTCAGACACGAGAGGGCAACTCCGACGAAATAAAGCTCGACACCGTCAGCGATTCAAGTCGCTGACGATGCTGAGCCTACCCGACTGTACTCATGCCGACCAGTCCGACGGACATGAGGCCGTTGAACCTTGGATGGACCTTGGAGTCCAAGTTTCACATCACGTTAAGAATTTGGACAACCTGCAAACTGAAAAACATGGTCAGAACAGAACGAAAGACCCAGTGAATCGCAAAAGTCATGAACCAGTCTTCGGAATGCGTAACTGAATCACGGAAGAAAAAGACTGACCCGCGTCGAGGCTTCAACGCGGGTCAAGATCGAAGTTTGTCATCAAGAGTCGGCAGTATCCTACCGACTGTCCACCAGGGCGAATTCTTTGAATCAACCTATTTGACGGGAACGTTGTAGGTGATGACGCCGACTGCGGCACCCTCTTTGACGGTCTTGTAGTTCTCGTGGCACATCGTGCATTTCTTCATGACGACTGGAACCGGGGTGGCGGCGCGCAATCGCGTTTTCCCCTCGATCTGAACCAGTTGTTCATAATAGTCCTTCCCACTGGTCAGCGCCTTCACGGCCGCCTTTTCGAAGTCATCCTTGGCCACATTCTTGTCTTCATATGGCTTACCCGTGGCATCAATCAGACGGCAGTCATGCCAGCCCTTCTTTTTCATGGTGTCAAAGAGGGCCATCGCGACGGTTGCGGCGGGAAGATCGGTTTCCTTGTTAACGTACTTGTCGGTAATCGCTACCACGGCGGTCTTGTAGATGTCGTCCAGCATCTTGATCTGTTGACGAGCGCGTTCGACGGCCGGATCAGCCTCAGCCTTGGTTTCGCCCAGCGCGTTACTGCGCATTCCCCAGGCCATTCCCGCAATCATCAGGACTGCCGTGCCAAGTAATGTCCATCTGCGAGTGCTTCGTGTCATTTCTTAACCTTTCACAAAACTCATCGACCGATGATCGCTCCCACCAGGTAAGCGATCCTGAATCAAAACTTGTTAATCCCCACCTAATCGGCTTTCGGCTTGGCTCGTTTGCGTGTCGCACGCCTGGGTGCGGCAGCAGTAGCTGCACTTTCGGGCTCGGAGTGGGCTCTCCCCATCGATCGCGGCAAGTCTCTCTTCGACGGACCAAATGGCAGGACATCGGACAGTTTGATGGAGTTTAAGTACTCCAACTGAATCTGCTCTGCCCGTTCGAGGACCGTTCGCAATTTGCAATGTCGCTGGATCACGCAGACATCTTCCATCCCGATGCATTCCAAGAGATGCATGTTCCCTTCGATGGCTCGTACGACTTCACCAATCGAAATGTCGTCGGCCGGGCGGGCCAGTTCCAACCCCCCGCCAATCCCGCGAATACTACGGACATACCCCAAGCGGGCCAGTTGATTGACCACTTTGCCCACATGGGTCTCAGAAATCTGAAAGAACGCTGAAACTGCCTTGATCGTCTGTCGCTCCGGTCTCGCCGCCAGAAACATCAGCGTCCGTAGCGAGTAGTCCGTCTGTAACGCCAGTCGCATCGCGTCGCCCCAATAAGATGAATAACATGTTCATCTTTTGTATGTTTATCAAAACTGGATAAACACGTCAAGTTTCTGGGGCTCGGTATTTTTCTGCGAATTCCACACTTTCGCGAGTTCGCCTCGACCCCGTCGAAGCGGCCAACCCAGGTCTGATTTGGCGAAAACGTGGCTGTGATCGTGGTTCCTGGATTGACGACCGCAGGCGGAGCAATGTGCGAGCAATCCAGAAAAGCGATCGTCTTGATTCGGGCTTCAGAGACGTTGGTGTCGATAAACGGTGCCACATCAACAAGCCCGGATGAAACGACCTATCCTGACATCCCGATGATTGTAATCGATACCGTCACCGGACGTGGCCAGACGTATGGTGCGGCGATGACTCTCGGAATTATTCTTCCCATTTGTGATTCGGGAAAGATCGTTAAAACTACGACCCAATCTCGGACTTCGCCTGATTGACGCCTCTGGATCGTCTATCGCGTCAGTACGTCAAACAGGTTGTTCTGGTCATCCGTCCAGAACGTGCGGCGTACGGATTCGAAATTCTTTCCGCCTGTAAACGTGGCCAGTTCATTTGCGTCACGTGACAGGATTACCCACGTCGCGTCCGTCTGGAACTCAGCGGGGTTTCCCTCGGAATCAATCTGGATGGCGGACAGTCCCTGATCGTCAGCAATTCCTGCCAGCACCGGAAGTAGATCGAAATGGACATTGGAAACATGGCACGCGAGTAACCCTCCAGGAGCCAGATGCCGCAAATAGACTTCGAACGCTTCTGCTGTCAGCAGATGCACCGGAATCGCATCACCACTAAAGGCATCCAGGACGATCAGGTCGAAGGCTTGCGGTTCTTCACGTTCCAGAACCAATCGTGCATCGCCAATGACGCATTCATTCTCTGCGGGGCATTTGGCCAGAAACAGAAAATAGCTGCGTGCGAAGTCGACGACGGCCGGATTGATTTCATAGAACCGAAAGCGATCGCCGGTTCGACCGTACGTGGCGATCGTACCGATCCCAAGTCCGATGACTCCGACATGCCGACCTGGCTTCTGGTTGATATGTGCGAACGCCAACCCGACTCCCGATTTCCGACCATAATACGTGGTCGGTTCCATTCGCCGTGTGGGAGACGCCACATTCTGCGCACCATGCACGATACGTCCGTGAATCAGTAGTCGTGGCGATCGGGTCTGTCCTCGCGAGATTTCACGTTCGACCTTCAGATTTCCATAGAAATTTCGGGACATGGCCATGTACTTGGAAGTCTGCCTCGCACCGACACTGAAACCGACAATCGCCAGGCACCACAAGACGAGAGCAGCCATTCCAACTCGCTGGAACTGGGGGGCCGTCAATCTTGAACGCAGCACAACGATTACCGCCAACAGGACAAAACCCAGGACCGCGACATGAAATTCGTAGTAGTCGACAAAGATCGCCGGAGCCAGTAAACCAACGAACAGTCCCCCACAAGAACCTCCCGCGGAAATCGTCAAATAAAATAGAGTCAGGTATTTCGGTGAAGGTTTCAGATGTACCAGTTCACCATGGCAGACCATGCAACCGGCGAACAGTGCTGTGAAGTAGATTCCCAGTTGAAACACCAGTGAACCACTGGCGGGAAGCAACGTGTAGAAACAGGCGATCGGCATCGTCAGTACCGAAATCGTCAGGAATACTCGACGTTGATACCAGTGATCACCGTCGAAACAGATGATGAACGTCAGCAAGTAGAGCGCCAGAGGAATCACCCATAGGAATGGGATGACCGCCACATCCAGGCAGATCTGGTTGGTCGAGGCGAGAAGAAACATCGAAGCGACCATCGACAGTGCAAACCAGAGCAGGACCAATCCAGCTGTCGGTGGACTCGATTGTGAAATACCTGCATCGAGTTCTGTTCGGACGATTTTGCCAGCGGCACCTACCTGCCAGCAGACCAACGCCGCACAAACGGAGCAGAGGATCGCAAACAGTGCAAATGCACATGACCACGCTACCGTCTGATCTGGTTTTGCCAACCAGCGTTCAAAGACGAATGGATACGCCAGAAGCGCCAGCAGAGAACCGATGTTAGAGAGGGCGTATAGTCGATAGGGAGAGATACCCGGTTGCGTCCTGGCAAACCAGGATTGCAGCAAAGGTCCCGTTGCTGATAACAGGAAATACGGGAGTCCTACGCAGGCCAGGACCAGTAAAATGATTTGACTCGCCGGATCCGAAATCTCCGTAGGCTTCCATCGGGAATCTGGAGTGATCGGCAGCGTGCAGACCGCCGCCACCAGCATTCCGGCATGCAAAGTCGCCTGCCAGCGCAATGGCAGTCGCGACAGCAGATGCGCATAGGCATAGCCAAAAAAGAGCAACGCCTGAAAGATCAGCATGCATGTCGTCCAGACGGACGGACTGCCGCCGAACCATGGCAGAATGTATTTTCCCAGCAGTGGCTGCACGAGAAACAGTAGAAATGCACTGCCAAATACCGTAATCGCAAACACTGTCGATGCCAGGACCGCATGCCGAGTTCCGACTGCAGGAACGGTCAACTGAAGCGAGTCACTGGTAGAATCAGTTGCCATAGACATCTCGCAAACAGACGGAAGTGTCGGAACGAATTTTCTATGTGCCAGAACGAGAAAAGACTCTGTCCATACACCGACGTGATTCGAATGATCCCGTCGCCGGGGGAGCTTGAGTCCCCGTTACTTCCCTGACGTTACAGATGCCAACGACCCGACGGGCCTTCAATTGCCTCTAAGGATGGTTGATCGCAGGCAATTCCGTCCGAATGTATCGGTCATGCCGTCACGTCCCGAAGCCGCAAGGGGCTGAAGGGGATCTTGCACGGTTGGGCTAAAATCCGGTTGAAAACTAGTTCTACGGTCTCACGTCGTCGACAGGCCCAAGAAGTTCGACGGAATGGTTTGGTCGACAGCAGTCAATGAATGGCTTTGATGTAGAACGGTGATGGCGGCTACGCGAGGACATTGATGGTGTGGCTTGTGCGAGCACCTGCCACAGCAACACTGTGGACTTCGCCATCTGCTTTAACGCGGTGAGCGATCCGGGTGTTGGCATGACCCATGACTCGGATGTGGATCATTTGTCGATGAGCGTGATGAATGGGGGCCACGTGATTGACGTGATGCGAATTGTGACCACTGATGTTCATGACTGCTCATTTCACTCGTTTTGAGGACTCGTTCTTTTGATGGGATGACGTTAAGGCAAACGTCGTACCAGAGTCCGTTTACGGGCAATCTGATTGCCACAAGCAAAATTCATGTAATCAGTTACGGCATAATCACGAGTTGGCGTCCACAAATCAGATGTTGCGATTCATCACCAGGAATGGTGACATGTGGCAACACGATTCGAAATGTCACCATCCATCAAAATGCGACTGTTTTGATGGATGGAAAATGGGCCCACTTTCCGGTCAATTCACGGTTGTGAATCGAATTGAGGACACCGCAACCAGAGGGTGCAGTCGGTATTGAGTGGTCATCCAATCCGGAGCCAACGGAGCCACAAATTCGATGACTTGCCATCGCGAGCAATTGTGAAGTGAACAGTGCGACTATTCTGTTTTCTGATCACCCGTCAATTGCAGACGATTCGGATGGTCTGCGGATTCCGCAGGTTGAAAAGCGACCGTGGATGGAATCGGCTGATTGGGTTGATTCAGGCGGCGGGGAGTCGTTTCAATCAACTCTTGCTTGGCAGATCCAGACTGGAAGGGACCGATCCCCAATACAAACAGGTTGCTGTCATCGGACATCGACGACGAGACCCCACCTGCCCCGAGTAACTGATGATTCTTGGCGTCGTAGGCGACGAGACCGAGTTTGGCGAGTGCGGATTGGCGGTTGCGTGTGACCAGTTTCACCTCAGGCAGCGTCAGCATCCCTGGAAGCACAATTTGAGGAATCCCCAGGTACGAGTCGGCATCATCGGTGCCAACCCCGCCGCTGCGGACTTCCATGACGACATCCGCTTCTTCCGGCTTCGCTGCGATGCTGGCACCATTCATCATCAGGCGATGTCGAATAGATCCAACGACATAGCCTTTGTCAGTGCAGTCGAGATACTTTTCGTCGACCAGCACACGCTGTCCCTGAAACGAAGCGAAATCAACTTTTGATAGCGCCTGGTCCACCGCGTTTGAAATCAGCAACTGCTCGCGAGCGGTTCGTGCGGTATTCGATTGTCGGGCTGTCGTACAACCTGCCAGCATCAATAACGTGACAAACAGCACAGCTACAAACCGGGGATTTGGCATGAAACACCTCGTAGGGGTACCCCGCTGCGCAGGGACACCGCAACAGAATTCTCGCAAGACATGAGTGGGAAAAGGGAGGGGAGACTTCTAATTCAGCAGCGACAGCGCTGCAAGATGAACTCAGTTCTTGGTCGCACATGACGATTCAGCGAGTATCATCTCGCCAGAAGGGCTTTCGAGCTGTCCAACAGCAGAATTCAGCGAAAAGACAATTGGAAAATCCGTCCGGCATGCAGACGCTTGTGGGTACGAGCTGAAGCCCTTCTCTTTCAGAAAAGGAACTGTGGCGAGCGGCAAATCGGTCTTGAGCAGATTTTGCCGGTCCACTAGAACTCAATTCCCATTTCCCGATGCTGTTTCTGACGGTTGGTTCTATGGTCAAGGACCTGCGAACTTCGCTATCGCAATCTTCAGATTTCGCCCGGGGTGGATCTCGGCAAGGAGGCCACTGATGCGAATTCCATTTCTGACTCCCACAGTCATCGTTGTCTTCTGCTGCGCGGTTCTCGGAGCCGAAGAACGTAAGTTTCCCTATCAAGCGATCGTGGAAACGGATGGAGAATACGTTCGCAGCGGTCCTGGACCGAATTTTTATCCCACGGACAAGCTGAAAAAAGGGGACAAGGTCACTGTCATTCGACATGACCTGGGGGGTTGGTGCATGATCACTCCGCCACCCGGCAGCTTCAGTTGGATTCGTGCCGAACATGTCCAGCGTACAGGAGATACGACCGGGGTTCTCATTTCGAACAAGGTCGTCGTGCATGTCGGAAGTGCCTTGAGTATCGACGAATTCACGACGATTCAGGGAAGTCTGTCCAAAGGCAACGCAGTACAGATCCTGGGCGAGAAATCTTTCGCGTTCGATGATGGCCCCAAAAAGATGTACAAAATCAGTCCAATTCAGCGCGAATGGCGCTGGATTCATCGACGGGGAATCGTCGCGGCCGATGCGATTCAGTCTGAGCCATTTCCCGGAGAGTCTGCACCACGCAGGAAGCCTTCCGGGCCGGTAGCCGATCAGATTGAAATCGATCCCGATGCCTTTACCCATCCGATTTCCACGGGGGATTCGGTCACAGGGCCGGGGAATTCCAATTTACGACCGAAGAAGCCCGTTGGACCAGCCGCTCCCAATTCCGAATCGGCTTTTCTCGATCGCCTGAACGGCGTGGACTCGCAGTTTCGAGAAATGATCAAGCTCGAACCGGCATCCTGGAACCTTCGGGAAATTGAAGAGCAATACACGCAACTCGACAACGACGCGACACAGCCTTCGCAGAGTAAGACGATTGCATTGCGGCTGGATGCGGTCGCCCGTTATCAGAAGACTCAGCGCGACTATCAAAGCTTTTTGAAAATCAGCGAGGAGACCAAGCAGCGCGATGCGCAGTTGGCTCAGTTACAGCGTGAGGCTGAAATTCGCGCCAACGGGGGCAGTCCCGAGTCTGAATCACCCCCGATGCAAACTCGACCACAACCGCAGCCTAATCCCGGCGGGCCGATCGCTTCGACAGGAAATCCACCCGCCGAGGCACCTCGACCCGCAAATCAGAACTTTGCCGGGGCTGGAATGATCGTTCCCATGACGCAGACATTTCCAGGCGGCCCACAGTACGCCTTGGTCGCCCCAGGCGGAAAACTGCTGGCATACCTGGTTCCAGCTCAAGGTGTCGATCTGAAAAAGGCCGTCAATCAGTCCATGGGGATTATTGGCGACCGAAGCTTCCGTCAGGAGTGGGGTGCTGACACGATCACGGTTCGTGGGATGCAGCCGGTGCAACTCAAAGCAGCGCGATAGTTCCTCGCTGCAAGAGCACTTCGATCGCCCTTGTTCGCAAACAGCTCAGGCAGCACGCATAGTACGCTGTTGATTCGTGTCGCTCGCGACAGCGACATTTGGCCGAGTCTGTGTCGGAAGTCCCATGTGACGCAATGTCCGGTCGGTGAAAAGTTCGGCCGAATACTGAGCCGCAATGTACGGTGCATCTGCAGAGAGTCTTGAGTGCAATTTGACATCTGAAAGAAGTCGCTCAATTTGACTCGCCAGATCCCCTGAATCCCAGGATTTGAAGTTCAGTCCCCCCTGCAGATTCCCATGGAATGGAAGCTCCGCGACGCCACCCGTATCGGGCACAACCACAGGAGTCCCCTGCACCATGGCTTCGACTGGTACCATCCCGAACGGTTCCGCGTGGATTGACGGGTAGACCAGACATGTGCTCGCTCGGAACAGCGCCGTTCTCAGGTCATTTGACACATAGTCACTCGCCAGGACAGGAACCTGCAGCACCTGAGCAATCTGGCGGCACGCAATCGCATATCGGGAACCGAATGCCGTCGGGCCGCAGATCGCCAACTGGAACGTGTGGCCACGCTCACGCAAGATGCGAGCTGCATAAATCAGCAGATCAATCCCCTTTTCCGAATCACGCCGCCCCAGATAGCTGACCAGCGGAATCGTTTCATCGAACTCAGCAAACTTCTGGCGGACCATCGCAGTCGCATTGGTGCGGTCCATCGACGGAGCGATAGGTACCCCTGGCGGAACCACTCGCATCATCGTCATGGGGATGCCCACTTCGTCATTGACTCTCTGGTTATAGGGAGTACTGACAGACACGGCCGGAAAGTCCGAGGCGTCGACCGCTTCCCGAATGCGCTCGTACATCTTTTCTTCAAGCCCGAGTTTCGCGGCGTATGGAGCATAGGTTTCGTAGCCCTGAAACTGCACCAGGTACTTGAGCGGGTGAGGAACATGTTCACGTGCCGCTTTGGCAAACAACCCCAATATCTCGATTGTTCCGATCAGATGAGTGACTCGCGAATTCGTCAATTCGTGAGCAAGTCGTCGAATGAGCTTCGGGTCGGATTCAACACCCTGACACACGACTTTGATCAGTCCTCGCAACGTCCCCGAAACGCACCAGGGGATTTTCCGGGAAATCGCTGAGCGTACTTTGTCACTAAGGAGCCAGCAGGAGAGCTTTCCAAGCTGATCGAGAACAGGCGAGATACGACCAGCCGCATAGCGAAACGAGTGAAACAGAAACCGTTCTTCAATTCCTGGATTGAGCGGTGACGATTTCGGACGTTCAACGACCCACCAGACGCAGACGCGATATCCTCGCGAATGAAGTTCATTTGCCAGACGAATATCGTGGATCTGAGCTCCGTTCAACGTGCCGCCCAGCAACAGAAATCCAAATACGGACTCAACATTCGGCGGTGCAATATCCGTCTGAGATGGTTGATGGATCATTTGCATCCTTGCAGTGGCTGGATTGTTGGAGGGTTGAAGAGACTATCGGCTATTTCCTAATCAAACCACTGAAAGACTTTGTGCGACTCTCATCACAGAGATCGAGACCTGCACGTATTGCTGTGTTCCGTCGCATTCCATGCCGTGACGGGGAATTACACGTACGAGAATCGGAACAAACTCAAGCAGTTTCTGCCGATTCCATTGCCAAAGTCGATTTGAACTTACCGAAAGGCAACAGGCTGCGATCGATTCAGCCCCCAACAATGTCACAATTGAGGGCGTGGTGTGGACTGAGAATCCACTCGGAACAAAGCACCACGAACCAGGAACGGTTCGCATCCCTACCCAACCATGGAGTCCGCAATCATTCTCGCCATCTCAATGGCTTGGTCTGCGGTTGTGATCTCGCCGTTCAACTGCGCATCTCGAACGGTTTCCAGCAGAGTTCGAAATGTCGGACCGGGATTCATCCCGAGCGACTTCAGCGTGTCACCCGTAATCAAAGGAACGGGGTCAATCACATCGTGAGGCGTTCGCGTCAGGTATTCATCACAGAATAAGGCCGGTTGCAAATTTGATTCTGTGGCCAGCAACTTCACTCGCATTAGAGAAATCAGGTCGTCGCGGAACGGATGAGCCAGCGTTCGTTTCAGGCGCGCCAGCGACTGTGCCGGGGCATCGAACAGATCGTCCTGATGAGCCACAAGCCAGTTGATCCGCTCAAGTTCATCGTTCGACAGTTTCAGACGCCGACAGATCTGCATGACGACGGCTGGTGCCGTCAACGAATGAAGTAAGACGGAGACGGCCAGTTCAAACGACGGATGTTCGAGCAGTTCCAGCATACGCAAGGTGATTTCGTGCGCTGCAGGTTCGCGAGTTTCACGGTTCAATTCGGGCAGAATAATAGGTAGTAGCCCCACCTCTTCGCTCAATTCGATCGCCCGACGACGATGCCTGTCGACGAGCATCTTCTTGAGCTCTTGTGCAATCCGCTCCGCACTGACGATGATCAGTTGCCCCGCCATTTCCCGAACGGCTTCGGCGGTAATTTGATCGAGTGCGAAGTCGAGTGTTGCTGCGAACCTGACAGCTCGCAGCATTCTTAGCTTGTCCTCGCGGACTCGCTCATGCGGATCACCGATGGCTCGCACGACTCGAGCTGACAAGTCGGCTTCACCTCCGACGAAATCCAGAACGCGGGCTTCCATCGGATCGTAAAACATACCGTTAATGGTGAAGTCACGTCGTCGAGCGTCTTCTTCAGGAGTACAAAAGGCGACGCTGGAGGGGCGACGTCCGTCTTGATAGGGACCTTCGGTGCGAAACGTAGCCACCTCGACATGCCCCGCCTCGCGCGGGCCCAGGACGATGATGACCCCAAAACTGGCTCCGACCGGCAATGTCCGCTTATGGCCGAACAGACTGCGAACCTGCTCGGGAGTCGCGGTAGTAGCCACGTCGTAGTCTTTCGCGGGCCGTCCCAACAGCAGGTCGCGTACGCATCCGCCGGCGAACAGAGCCGTGTGCCCCGCTGACCTCAATTGGCGAACGACTTCAACTGCGAATTCGCGTTGGGGAGAATTGACCGTCATATCAACATTGTCCAGAACCAGAACCACAAAACGCAACAGCCGGGAACATCTTTGCAGATGCTCCCGGCTGAAGAAAAGTTCACTGCAGGCGCGAGCCAATTGACCCGGCCGATACGACCGAAGGTCTTCTCTTCGGCCCTCAGTCAAAACGCTTTCAGTTCTCTGCCGTTCCCAACGCAGTCCCGCTTTCAATCGTAACTGCCTTGTAACCGCCGATTGATTTGAAGTAGATCAGCAGGATCAGATAGATCACGGCCATCGTAGCGGGGATGCATGAGTCAGCGACGAGCGTATTCCGATCCCCCGTGATACTGGCTTCGATCAGGACGCGATCTTCTGGTTTGAGCTTCTCAAACGCGGCCTTGCCTGAGGCGCCCTCTTCACGAATCTTGTCGAGTTCCTTCTGAGCGGCTCCCAGTTTCTTTCCATCAATACCAACGGCATCCGGGAAGACCAGGAACTTACTGGGCTTTTCAGCCTTGTTTGCGTCATAGGACGCAACATTTGCTGTTTTCAGGGCTTCGCCCGAGTAGCGATCCTTGAAATAGCCCAAGCCAGGTGACCCGATCAGACCGGCCGACATCATACCGATCCCGCCCATGATACTGATGGCGATGGCACCCGTTCGCGGGAATCGGTCGGAAGCGACGGCCAGCATCGTTGGCCAGAAGAACGTCTTACCGATCCCGTACACGGTCAAAGCCAGGATCGCACCCGCAAAGGCATCAATCCGGCTCGTCAGATTCAAGCCGAGGCAAGCCAGTACGGCACAGACCAGCAGAATCCCAACAGGAGACATACCGATCTTCTTCTCAATGAAGTCTGCACAGAATCGCAATGCAAACATCAATGCCGAAGTGAACACGAACAGGATCTTGCCTTCTTCCGAAGAAAGAATGTTTCCCGTGATGTTCTGAATCCAGCCGTCTGTTCCCAGTTCCACTGCACCAACGAGGGCGTGCGTCAGGAACAGCACAAACATCAGCACCGAGCCAACAGAGAACTTAGTGATGATTCCGACGGCCAGGAGCAATCCAGCTCCCACGGCATAACCAATGTACTTGGCGATAGTTTCGTCCACGACCGACTTCAGGACGTCACCCAGGAACATCGACAGCAGGAAGCAGACAACCAGCCCACCCAGCAGACCAACGTCCTGCAGCATTTCGCCAAGTTTCAAGCCTCGCTTCGAAGCTTCCGATTTCGGGAAGCTCTGTCCCATGAACATCACGCCATAGATGGCGGTCGGGATCAGGTACAACGACAACTGGATCTTCCAGTCAAGCTTCATGCGGTCGTCGAGAATCCAGCCGAGAATACCACCCAGGATCAAACCGGCCGGCCAACTGGCGTGCAGGATATTCAAGTAGTGAGTTCGCTTTTCGGGGAACAGCGTTGCAACCAGAGGATTTGCCACGGCTTCCAGGCATCCGTTGGCCAACGCGAACAGGAACATCCCCCAGTACAGCATGTTGTAGGCATTTTCCGGAGTCGATGCTCCGAATGTCACAACAGCGGACAGGACATGCAGCACGAATGCGGTGGCAACCAGCTTGCCGTAGCCAATCTTGTCACACAGCACACCACCAATGATGATCCCGAAGCAGAATCCGGAAAAACCGGCCCCACCGATCGCACCCAGTTGAGTGCTGCTGAAGTTGAACGCGGCCGCCCAGTTGTCGAAGATCCCCCCACGAATTGCGAAACCGACCCCCGCGGCGAGAATCGCCATGAAGCCCGCCCACAGCAGTCGTTGCGCATTGGCAGCAACTGGCTCACTACTCCCGTTACTCATCGTTGTTTCCACCACAAAAGAAGTTTGGAGTTATAACGCGTCCGTACAAAACAAATCCTTGCCAACGATCTTGCAACTGGTAACGAACGTCGCTTGCCGGGTTCGAGAATCTGGCCGGTCCATTTACCAGACTGACTCTTCAACCCAGCCACACGTGAGCTGTTCCCAGCAGCAATTTCCTATCTCCGCCATACGACCCCGTACGCCGCACAGAAATGCGAATCGGGAATGATATCCAGTTGGAATGCATCTTTCTACGAACGCGGTACCGATTACCGATCGGTTTTTTCCAAGACCAGCAGTCCCGCTGACGAGTGCCTCGCCCGAATCCCCCCCGGAAGGTTGGCATTTCCCCCCGTCCGAGCCACTTCAGCAAGGCGATTCCACTCGGAGTATCCCATTCCCTGTCGAGGCCACCCCTGACGCCGCCAGATGAGACAGAAAACCTCTCGAACCAGATGCACCGGCTGATCCGCAAACAATCGAGTATTCAGCCGCACGGAATTCGGTTGAGCATCCAGCACCGCTTGATTGACGAGCCGTTCCGCCAGTTCCGCGAATGTCTGCTCCATCTCGGCAGCCTGTTCAACCAGCCGCAACAGAGATCCGTCGACCCGTCCACTAAACTGCTGTCGGAGTTGCGGCAACAGATTGTGGCGTAACCAGTTGCGGGTGAATGTGGTGTCGGCATTGGTGACGTCTGTTCGAAAATCCTGACCGATTTCGGCCAGATACGATTCAATCAAGCTGCGACGGATCGACAGCATCGGCCGGACAAGTCGGCATCCCATTTCGGTCGATCGGACCGAGGGAATCCCTCGCAGTCCAGCCAAACCCGTCCCTCGAAACAAGTGATGCAGTACAGTCTCTGTCTGGTCATCCGCGGTATGAGCGGTGACGACCGTGTCAGCACCGATTTCAGATGCGGTTTCGTCCAGAAAGCGATGGCGAGCCCCCCGTGCTGCCTCTTCGATTCCTGCAGCCGTCGGGTTGATTGCAACGGTTCCGACTGTCACCGGCACTCCGTGCAAACGGCACAAATCCTCGACCCAACGAGCGTCCGCATCGCTGGCCTCGCCGCGAAGCTGGTGGTTGATGTGTGCGACATGAAGGGAACACGCAAGTTCCGACCGCAATTCCAACAGCCCGCGAAACAACGCCACACTGTCCGCACCGCCCGACAACCCGATGAGCAGTGTCGAACCAGGCTGGCACCGCTTCGCGCCGTGACGTAACTCGGCCAGAAAACTATCCGTACTCGATGACGTCACGCGAGGACTTCCGAGATCACGTCCCCATGATCCATCACTGCGACCGGGCGGTTCAATCGATCAGGAACTCGCGATTCCGGTTCAATCCCCAAGCCGTGGTACATCGTGGCAGCGATATCGGCTGGACCGTAAGGACGCGTGATCGGATAGGCGGCGTGCGGGTCGGTCGTTCCGACCACTTGCCCTGCCTGAATCCCCGCACCCGCGAAGAACATCGAACCGCATTTTCCCCAGTGGTCGCGACCACCAAGGCTGTTGATCTTGGGAGTCCGGCCGAATTCCGTGAGGTAAACCACCATTGTGGAATCGAGCATGCCACGCTGCTTCAGATCGGTGATCAATGCGGCAAATGCCTTGTCGATCCCCGCGACGTTGTACCCTCGCTTGACCATCTCAGAGACATGAGGGAACTTCTGTTCACGAACATTGTGAATGTCCCACACGTTGCCATAGTCAGCATCATACCCGTAGTCGACCATCACAAAGCGAGCTCCGGC
>JBAWWJ010000195.1:0-15930 GCA_037146815.1 Planctomycetota bacterium | reverse complement strand
AGAGCCTGTGTTGGATCAACGGAGCACGCGCAGCTCGTATGACTGCAGAGGCTTGCCGCCGAGACGATTGCCGAAACGACAAAAAAAGTGGCTGCGATTGCGAGCAAGACCGCCGAGATTGAAAAGGATGCGACGGTGTTGCTTGGCACTGCAAAGGCGAAATCCAAGACATTGTCAGAAGAAGCTCGAGCCGAAAAATTCCAGTTAGCGGTCGAGGCATTCGGATCTGGCCAAGCCTATAACCAGTGGGTCTTTGCTCAAGGTTTACCGGCTGACATCGAACTGAATCTAATTTATTCTGGCGATGGAACTTTCTGGACCGACCTCAAAAGCTTCAGCGAAGCAATGCTCGGCAGACAATCGAAACTCCCACAGAATCCCCCGCGACCCGCGACGACCAGGTAGATGATTTGAGTACCGCCTTTGATGAATGGTTCACGAGCCGTCCTATCCCCTTCGGTCATTAAGCGACTTGCTCAACCTGATGGTTTTTCGGTGCGAACCAAGGATAAATTGTGGGCAGGACCAGAGTCGTTAGCAGCGTTGAAGTAATCAGCCCGCCGATCACCACCGATGCCAATGGCCGTTGAAGTTCGGCACCAGCCGTCGTGGAAAGTGCCATCGGCAGAAATCCCAGGCTGGCGACGAGTGCGGTCATCAGAACCGGTCGCAATCGTGCCATTGCCGCTTCTTCGGCGGCATCACGTGGCGAGTGACCTTCTTCGCGCAAATGCTCGGCGGCGCTCACCCAGACCAGACCATTCAGAACGGCCACTCCGAACAAGGCAATAAAACCGACTCCTGCCGAGATGCTGAACGGCATTCCTCGTAATGCCAACGCGAACACGCCGCCGGACGCTGCGATCGGAACGGCTGTGAAGATCAATGCCGCGAGGCTCGCCGAGTGAAATGTCGTGTGCAACAGCAGGAAGATCAACAGCAGTACCACTGGCGTGACCAGTGCCAGCCGCAAGCTGGCGGATTGGAGATTTTCGAAGTCTCCCCCCCATTTGATTTCGTATCCGGCAGGCAATGGAACTTCCTTTGCCAGTGTTGCTTTCGCCTCTTGTACAAACGTTGCGACGTCCCGCCCTCGCACATTCGACTGAATGTATGTGCGTCGCCGAGTCCCTTCATGTTCCACACTCGGCGGCGATTCCTCGACGATCACGCTGGCCAGTTCGCCCAAGGGAATCTGCCGACCGTCGGCTGCGGAAACCGGCAGTTGTTCCAGTCGATTCACGTCAGCTCGCCATTCCAGCGGGATGCGGACCGTGATTGGAAATCGCATCCGACCGTCGAAGACTTGTCCAGCTCGTTTTCCCCCAAGGGCCGCCACAGTCTCCATCACGCGAGCCGCATCGATCCCATAGCGTGCGAGTGCATCAGGGCGCACCTGGATTCGTACCGTTGGCAGGTCCGCCTGATGTTCTGCCTTTACGTCGGCGGAACCCGGAATCGATCGCATGACGCTTTCAATCTTCTTGCCAAGGTGCGCCAGCGTCGGCAAGTCCTCGCCATACAGCAAGACAGCCACGTCGGCTTTCACGCCTGCCACCAGTTCGTCAACTCGCATTTCAATCGGTTGTGTGAATCCGAAAATAATCCCGGGAACATTCTGTCCCAGCAATGCTTTCATTTCTTCGATCAGTTCTTCGCGTGACTTGTGCTGAGGCCATTCATGGTGCGGCTTCAGCAGTACCCAAAGGTCCGTCTGCTGAACACCCATGATGTCATTGGCAATCTCCGGACGTCCGGTCTTGCAGAATGCTGTCCGAACTTCCGGCAGGCTCAGCATCAGTTTTTCCACCTGAGCCCCCATCGGAATGGCGTCTTCCAGCGTGGCACTCGGCAGCCGATTGATTTCGATCAGCAGATCCCCTTCGTCGAGTCGCGGCATGAATTCAGCACCCAACTGCGACGCAATCGGGATACTGATGGCAAACACGCTGAACGCGACTGCCGCCGTAATGATCGGGTGAGCCACCACGCGGTGGACCATCGGGTGATAGAACCGATGCAGTACCCGGATCAGCCAGATTTCCTTCTCCTCCATCTTCTTCGGAAGTGCCAGCGACGCCAGGGCCGGCATAAACGTCAGCGAAAGAACCAGCGAACCCGCCAAGGCAAATAGCACCGTCAACGCCATCGGACGGAACAGCTTTCCTTCGGATCCTTGCAGGGCGAGCAACGGGACATACACAATCGCGACGATTAACTCGCCAAACATCGTCGGTTTTCGAACCTCGATCGCCGCATCGCGAATGACTTCCAGATGCGGCCGACCTTCCCGATTGAGCGAGATTCGCCGGACACAGTTTTCAATCATGATGACGGAACTGTCGACAATCAGTCCAAAGTCGATGGCTCCCAGACTCATCAGGCTCGCACTGACCCCTGTCAGCCACATCAGATTGGCCGCAAACAGCATCGACAGCGGAATCGCGAGTGCGACCACAATCCCCGCGCGCAGGCTGCCGAGCATGATCAGCAGCACGATGATGACCAGGCTCCCCCCTTCCAATAGGTTCTTTTCCACAGTATGCAACGTCCGCTCGATCAGGTCTGCACGGTCATAGATGACGTCAATTGTGACTCCGCGAGGCAAAGTCTTGCTGATCTCGTCCAATCGTTCCTTCGCGGCATGGACGACTTCGCGTGAGTTCGCACCAAACAGCATCATCACCATGCCGGTGACGGCTTCTCCTTTGCCGTCTCGCGTGACGGCACCCTGGCGAGTCATCGGTTCAATACTGACTTCCGCGACATCCCGGATCAGAACGGGTGAACCATTTTTGGCAGCACGGACGACAACATGACCGATGTCGTCAACGGATGTCAGCAGGGCTTGCCCTCGCAAAAACCGCTGCTCATCGTGATGTTCAACGTAGCCGCCGCCTGCCGTTGAATTGTTCGACTCCAGCGCCTGAAAGATCTCGGATAGCGAGACGCCAAAGCTGGAGAGGCGATCGGGATCGGGGCGCACCTGGTACGAACGGTAGTAACCTCCGTGCGAGTTGATTTCGGTCACCCCTGGGACCTGCCGCAACCGGGGCGAGATTTGCCATTCCAGGATCGTCCGCAGTTCCATCGAACTCAGATTTTCTCCACGCACTTGGAACTGCAGGATTTCTCCCAGGGCAGTACTCAGTGGATTGAGTCGCGGTGTTCCATATCCCGGCGGGATTTTCTCGGCAGCATCCGCCAATCGCTCCTGAACCAGTTGCCGCGCCCGATAGATATCTGTCCCTTCGTGAAAGACGACCGTCACGAGCGAAATCCCCAGTCGCGAAATACTGCGGATTTCTTCGACTTTCGGCAGACCGCTCATCGTCATTTCGACGGGATAGGTGACGTACTGCTCCACCTCAAGCGGTGACAACGCTCCAGCATCCGTAACAATTTGGATCTGAACGTTTGTTAAGTCGGGAACCGCATCAATGGGGAGCGACAGCGCCGCATAGGCTCCCAGTCCCCCCATGATGAAGACCAGCGATAGAACCAGCATTCGGTTCTTGAGAGAGATTTCAATCAGGTGAGAAAGCATGATGCCTCAACGAGGATTTGGGACTGGCTCAAATGATGTTGCGTAAGAAGAGAGGGAGGAGACCTTCGGTCGGGGGTTCCGGCGGGGTCGGGAGACCCGCGCCGAGCACGCGCCAAACGGTCATTCGTCTTCCGGCTCCAGTAAAAGTTCCGACTTCAACATGAACGTTCCACTAATGGCAATCCGTTCGCCGGTCTGCAGTCCCGACTTCACCTCAACCAGCGGATCAACGGCCAGTCCCAGGGTGACATCGCGAGGAGTGAACTTGCGCGGACCTGACTCCACAAACACAAACACGCGACCTTCATGGCGAACAACTGCCGAATCGGGGATTGCGATCGTCTGGACGGCTGCACCATCAGGCAAGAGAACTCGGACAAACATCCCGGGTTTCAGCAATCCGTCATCGTTGTGGATATCCGCGACTAACGGTGTCGCACGTGATTCCGCATTGACCGTCCGGCCGATGAACGAGATGGTCGCTTCCAGTGACTGGTTTGGAAGAGCCGGTGACTGTACCTGGACCTTTTGCCCGGCTGACAGCTTGAGTGCTGACCAGTCCTTATCCCTGATTTCGGCCTGTACCCATAACCGGGATGTATCAGCCAGCAGCAGCAGTTCTTCACCCTGGCGAACTCGTTCGGTTGCTGCCACGACGATTTCTTCGACAGTCGCTGCGAACGGTGCGACGACCGGCCAGGTACTCAGCGCCTCTTCGTTGCTGAGATCACCGAATTGTTCAGGCGTCTGTCCTGTCAGCCACGTCAGGCGTTGGCGGGCAACCGCCAGGCGTCGCGATGCGTCACTGTAGGCGGCATCCGCTTTTCCGACCTTCTGGCGAACATCAAACGTGGCTTGTTCGCAAGCCGATTGAAACGTGGCAGAAGCGGAATCACGAACCGAGGCTTGTTCGAGTAACATGCGCTGAGTGATCGCGCCACTGGCGACTGCTTTCAGATTCGCGTTGATGGTCTCGGCTGTTCTGAATTTTGAATAGGCCGAAAGAATATCGCGGCGATAATCACCGAGTACCCTGTCTTGGAACTCCTTTTCCAGGGCTTCCATTTCCTGGGGACGCTTGAGTTGCGACAGCAGTTCGTCCAGGTTCTGTTGAATCGAACGCCACCAGTCACGCTCACGCTGTGCCAGTTGCAGTTCAGCCTCCTGCTGAAGGACGTCGGATCGACGCTCACCAAGATCCGGGCTGTTGACAATCGCCAGTAACTGCCCTTCCTTGACGCGTTCTCCAACGGTGACCGCGACCTTGTGAGCCAAACCGTCCGTCGGCGATTTGACGGCGACATGGCGCGTCGCGTTGTACTCAATCCGACCGGGAACGGTCCGAATCGGCTGCATCGAATGCTTCTCAACGGCAGCAATGGTGATAGCCGATTCAGCCATCTTTGTTTCGGTTAATAGCACATGTTCGCGAACCGGCTTTGGAGCAGGCCGCTCGGCAGCGGTCACGCGCGGGGGGAGGTGCATCCAGTAATATCCGCCCACTGCTGCGGCGCAGACCATCAGCAGCATTGCGATCGAGGTCAATCGTTTTTTCAACATAGGAAATCCGATCATGAATGACAGTCACAGTTCGGCGCAGATCTAAAAGTTAGGCCGACAGAGTTCGACGCGGGTCGTGTTCGGCGCGGGTCTCCCGACCCCGCCGAAGCCCCCGACCGAAGGTCTCCAGTCCCAGGCTGAGAGCGAGTCACCTGACCTCACCGCCCTCTGACCGAGGCCTTGCAACCAGCATCAACACCTCAAAGACTCAGCAACGATTTCGAAGTGGCAGGTTTGATTGAGCGAGTTCCAATAGGATCGCACACCCTGCCCGGGGGGGACTCAACGCTGCGAAAAATCAGCAGCGGGCCACTCGTAACAGTGTTCCGAGAGAGACGGAACCGAGATAGGTATCGAGGAACTGAGTCGGGGCTTCCGAAGCGTTCCAACGGGGCAACTTCACGACGACTTGCGCCATCAAGTGCCAGGCAAACATGTTCCCCACGTCGATCATCTGAACCGACGTCATCGATGCCTGAACGTGCGGCAGCGTGGCGGCGGGCGCGTCGTGTGGACAGAACGGACAATTTCCGTCCTGAGATTTTTCGCAGGGATATCCCGCAGGGGGTGGAACCAGATGCCAATGCCACCCCAAGTCAACATCCGAATTCAGGGCGACATCAGGATGAAATTCGACCAGATGGTCCACCAGGGCGAATGGAACGGAATCGGCGACCTCAGCACCGTGGGCATGCACGATCGGCAAGGGGGCATGCCATAGCGACACAATCAGCGCCAACCGTCCCATTACGGACAGTCCGCGTCGGATCGCGTTCGCTCGGCCCCTTGGTAATTGCATTCCAGTGACTCCCCAAGTCCACATTCACTACTACTAATGTATCTTGCAGGCTGCCAGAGTCAATCGGTGTTCTGGTTTGAGTCGTTTGATAGCAGATGTTTGCCATCGGAAAATCAAAGCCAGTCTGCACTCTCACGGCGTCCAGTCATTGCAGTGCATCTCGGTTTTTTGCCGTCACCGACCCTTTTGGAATCCATGTTCCGCCTTGGTCCACGGGATATCTCCCGGGTCAGGAACCCGCCTGTGAATCGCCGAACTGGGCAGGTGCTCGGTCTCGGGTGATTATGGCGACAACTGATTGTTGATGATGATGTGTCCTGTCGATGAATTGACTGGAATCGAGAAGGTCGTCGGGGTGTTTGTGATGATATTGTTCTTGTTGCCGTACAATTGAATCGTCGGCGTCACTGTCGTAAAGATGATCCCGCGATGGACCGTCAGGTCTGTTGAAAGCAGGTTGATGGTATTCGCTTCGATCTGAAGTTGCGAACTGGCCGCGACACTGTCAAACAGCATTCCTGTGGCCCCGCCCGCTTCGTCAGTAATCGTGTTTGTGTGAATGAATGCACTGCTGATTCCTCCCAGTGCGTATCGCAAGCCGATTCCGCCGACTCCTTTGAAATCAACACCGTTGTTGTCAACCTGCACAGATGACGTGGAACCGGCGTTGACCATGACTCCTGTTCCCTGCGTCGCGTTGAAGGTCATCAGATTCTGAGAGATGCGAGTATTCACCGCATCCGTTGCCGAAGCATCGACCATATTGACGCCGATCATGTTTGCCGCCCCCGCGGTCAACACGTTGCGAGTCACAGCCGAGGAAAGTGGTCCATTCCATTGGATGTTCACCAGCGACATGCCGCTGCGATCACCCGTGATCGTGCTGTGATTGATCGTCGTTGCCAGTGACGCACCGATACCGCTGCCCTGATTCTTGAACAGGATCGGAGTGCCGTTGTGGTCGACGATCAGGGCCTGATCGACCAGCCATTGATAGGAACCTGCTGCCGTTGCCTGGCCGCGGATCGTGCCGCCACCAATCGTTCCGTTATTCTGCATCTGCGAGTTCGTGATCATCAGCACCAGGTCATTCGTCGAGTCAATCGCATACCCGGTTGAACCGTTGATCCGCATCCCGTTAAACGTCGTTTGAGCATTCCCCGTCGACTGTATTCCGACGCCGTTCGTGGTCAGGTCCATCCAGTTCAAGGCAATCGTTCCAGTACTGTTCAGGATCACGCCGGTTGCAGTGTTCTTGATTGTTCCACCCGAGGCATACACGCCATTGCCGTTGATCGAGAACAGGCCCGTGTTCTGAATCAGGCGAATCCCGAATGGCCCCCCGTCGGTTGATACCGAGGCCAGATTCACGTTCATTGTCGAGTTTTGGATGTCGGCGGCACCCGAACCAACTGTCGTCAGCGAGCCCCCCGAGATCGTCAGCTTGGCGAGGTTGCGACCGTACAGTCCGACCGCGTTCGTCGAATTCGCGGTCAGTTTCGTCATTGTGATTTCGCCGGTAGATGTGGTGAGCGACACCGCTGGTGTCGCTGCGGTCGACGTGACGTTCAGATCATCGAACTTGATCGTTGCTCCACTGGAATTCACATTAAGCCCATTCCCCAGAGGTTGATTGATCGTCGTTGTCCCTTTGAAGAGGTAATCATTGGCAATGCTTCCTCCCACAATGGCAATTCCCGATCCCTGCGTTTGTGATGCAGTGAACGAAGCAACGTTAATATCGGTTGCGATATTGTTCAGCCGCAGACCTGTCCCGCCGCTGGAGGTGACCGTCGTATCATGAATATCAACACTGCCACCCGTGAAATTCGACAAGGTGATCGCATCGGATTGGGTCCCGGTCACGTTGGCTGACAGGACGAGGTTTGGAAGTCCACCCACGAAACTGATCCCGTTGCCGGTTGCCGTATTGACCGTCAGGTTCTCCAAAACGACGCTGCCCGACGAATTATTGAACCGGACTGCATCACCAGTGATGTTCTGGAAGGCAATATCTCGAACGGTCACGCCTGAAACGCTGGTTCCCGTCAGTGCATTGCCGTTGTTATTGGTAATCTTGAACCCGCCGAAGGTCGAGTTATTCGCCATCGCCACGGCCGTTCCCACGACGTTGTTGAAGACTGGAGTGGCCCCACCCGTGATTTGTGTCGGCAGATGAATTGTGCCACCTCCATCCAGCGTAACCGGCTGGTGGCTGCCGTCACCCAGCAACTGTTGACCTTGTGTCAGAACAACCCCGGTCGTCAGGACAGAGTTTCCCTGGACAAGAATGATGTCGCCGCCAGCGGACTGTGCGGCAGCCACCGTCTGGAACGGTGTTGCAAACGTGCCGTCGCCACCAGGCGCGGCTGATGAATTAACCTGCTCGATCTTGTAAGCCGCATGAGTCAGAGGATTCATGGCAATCAGATTTGTTTCGGTCGTAACTGCCCGGTCGACAATCACGTTGTAATTACGTTCCACGAATCGGAAGGGCGAAGGAGTATTCTGTCGCCATTTGCTGGTCGGATGGGAATTACCCCATGGAAATTGAATCGAACAGCCAACCATAACATTGTTGCCGTAGAGCTTGTCATTCGTATACAGGACCTGAGCCGTTACGGTGTTGTTGATGGCCGCTTCCACACGAGTCTTGAAGCCGTTGATGCCTCCGCTTGGTCCACCATCAAAATGGTAGTACCCCGCGAAACCACGGATGCGATGCTTTTCCATCACAGGGAGTGAATAACCTGCTTCGAAGTCGACTCCCTGCAGTGCCTTTCCTTGATCAATGAACCGGCTGTAAAGCAGTTGATGGGCTACGATCTTTTCGTTTCCCGTCGTAATCCCATAGGTCTGAGTCGATGAGAACGGCAGATAGACGTTAGAGCGAAGTTCAAATCGATCAACGAGTGCTTCCAGGCTCAGTCCGATCTGCTGATATGACTTGCCGGACGTGGCATCATTGTCGTACCAGAGGCTGGCTCCATACCATGCGTTCTGGTCATCGCGCAGGTACCGATACCCCAGTCCCAGATTTCCACCGAACATGGAATTGTTGGATACAAAACCTCGCAAATCACTGAAGAAGAAGTGCTCATCGGTGAGGATATACGGCATCGCTTCGATCGGCGTGATCGATTGATTGCGGCCAAATGTCTTGAAGGCGAGATGCCCGGCCTGTCCGATGATTCCAGGACCATCAGACGTTGCGGGTGTTTGAGTCGGAGTCGATGCCTGCGAACGGGCAGGTTGTCGGAATCGATCAGGTTGCTCGACCTCTTCCTCCTCTTCTTCCGCCAGAACCTGTTGCAGTTCTGCCTTCATTTTGGAAGGTTTGTCTTTGGCGAAAGATTCCGCAGCGGTGAATTCAACGACGACGAGCAATCCCGTCAACGCAACCACCTTCCACAACCACTGAACGCGGGTCGAAAAGACGCTCTGGTCCGAGTGAAAAGCAAGTCGTTTCATGGATGGAATTCCTTCCGTATGACACGATCCCATCCCGGTCGAAGGCGACGGGAGAAATCATCATTGAGACAGTTCCATCAGTGACTGACGCAGAACGAAACCCAAACGGATTCTGATCCCGCAGGTACGATGAGACCGGCCCAGGTTCGATTGAATTTTTGAAATGATCAGGAGACAGGCGGCGGGAGTCTAAGAGAAGTGAGACAGATCGTCGAGACCGAAAACTGCAGTCTGAATTCGAATTCAGGTGACAACCCTGTCAGAAAATAGCCCAAAACGAATGGGAACGGCAGATTCTGCCGGATTGCGAGGTGGGCCGTTAGCGGCACTATAACGTCAAATATCCGGATTCAGGATATGGCGAGCCCACAGATACGCCACAACGTTCAGCACGATTGACGCACACAGGAACAACTGCCCCAACACAGTCGTGAAGAGCCGTTCCGTATTGACCGGATCGACGACGAAGTAGTAGAGGGCCAGAATCGCAAACGGAACCAGAGCCATATAAAGTGCCGATGTCCTCGCCTGAGCTGTATCGGCCGTCACCTTCCGTTCCAGACGCTGCATTTCGCGGACTGAGACCGCGATGCGTTCAACGGTCTCATTCAGCTTTCCACCGCTCTCACGACTGGCCTGCATTGCGGCCGAGAACAATGCAAAGTTTTCGCTCCGCAGGCGAGCCCTTGCTTCGTCCAGACACCGTTCAAGCGTCTTACCCATTTGATATTCGGCAATGATCTGCCCGAATTCCTGGCTGATGGGCTTTGGACTTTGCTTGGCAAGAATCTCCAGGGACTGGGCCAGTGACAGGCCTGCCTTGATTGCACTGGCGAGCGACACCATGGAATCGGCCAGCTGATCCTCAATCAATTCACGTCGCCGTTCGGCCCAGAGTTGCACCAGATACCATGGGACCCCCAGCAGCAGTAATGACAGAACGAATCCAATCACCGGGACATCAAAAACCAAGGACATGACTGCAAAATGTCCCAGCACGAATAGACACCAGGCAGCAATCGTCGCTCGGAGATGCTTCGGATAGATTCGCAGACGCTTCAGTTTCTCACGCAGTTTCCCTTCGATCCGATCCAAAGCCTGCCGATAGTACGGCTCGCTCGACCACGCCAACAGCGCGAGCGAAGCTCCGAACAACAGCGAACTGATCAGGACATCCAGACTCATGTGTAACCATGGGGTTGAGCGAGGAACGGAATTGCGACATTGGGGCGAAGAAACATCCTAATCGGAAGAATCAGGCAGGTCGAGGATGTGAATCACGTTTTCGAACATAGCCGTTTGAATCACTCACTGCCAATCGATTTCGGTCAGGTCACTCGCCCTTCATCACCGTAAAGGAACTCCAGCTTCAGCAGATTTTTTGAGATCAATGAATCAACAAACGTCGGCAAATACCCCGTTGGGTGCAACACTTGGCCATCACGGAAATTGTAGATATCGCGAACGATCAATGCTCCGCGATCCGTATCATATCCGGCGATCTCGCTGATCTGTGACACCTTGCGTCGACCACCTGGTAAGCGAGTAATCTGCACAACCACGTCGATAGCACTCGAGATTTGACGGTGAATGGAAATGACCGGCAAATCGACTGCCATCAGGACCAGAACTTCCAGTCGCTTGATCACGTCATCCGTGTTGTTCGCATGGACTGTTGTCATGGAACCATCGTGGCCAGTGTTCATCGCCTGCAGCATGTCCAGTGCTTCGGCCCCGCGGCATTCCCCGACGATAATGCGGTCGGGACGCATTCGCAGAGCGTTCTTTACGAGATCGCGAATGGAATACCCACCGGCCCCTTCCACGTTGGCCGGTTTGCTTTCCAGTGTGACGACGTGATCCTGGTGCAGTTGAAGTTCGGTCGTGTCTTCAATCGTGACGATTCGTTCTTTGACCGGAATAAAGCTGGACAAGATGTTCAGCATTGTCGTTTTCCCGGTCCCGGTTCCTCCACTCACCAGGATATTCCGGTGATCGATGACACAAGCTCGCAGGAACATCGCGGCCGATGACGTCAAGGATCCTCGCTCAATCAGATCGTCCACCGTGAACCGGTGAGCGGGAAACTTTCGAATCGTCAGGCAGGGCCCCTTGATAGCCAGGGGAGGAATGATCGCGTTGACACGGGAACCATCTGCCAGTCGGGCATCGACCAGTGGCTGACTTTTGTCGATGCGGCGGCCGACCTGTGCGACAATTCGCTCAACGATACTTTCCGTCACCTTGTCCGAAATAAAGCGTCGGCCCGACAGCTCCAGAACCCCTTCCTTTTCCACGAAGATCTGATCGCTTTTCACAACCATGATTTCGCTGATCGTAGGGGCTCGCAACAAGTCCTGCAGTGGACCGTAACCGAAGACGGTGTCCTTCAAGTCCTTTTTCAGCGATCGCAGGATGACGTACTTTCGCATTTCTCGATGCAGGTGAGGCCGAACCAGGGGAAAGATCTCTGCAAACGTCGCTTCCACGCGACTGATCTTTGCACTGAGATCCGTCTCGTCTTCGATCTTCATCTTCTCGCGCGAGAAGATCAGCAGGTTCTGGAGCTCGGCTTCTCGCTCGGGAACCAGTGTCGCAGGAAGATCAAACTCGTTGTACGTCAGCCGCGACAACAGATCGTGCCCCGTGCCCCCCCCTTCGAGAATCAACTGATTGATCAACAAATCACGCAGCGTCAGTCCGACAATTTCTTCGAGAAGGGGTTCGTTTTCTGGGCCGAACAAGTTGAGTTCGCGGCAGACGTCTTCAATGTTTCGTTCCAGCAGCACGATAGTGTCGGCATCGCCGGTCCGCTCATTTTCAATCTCGTACAGATCGAGACGCTCGAGCAGTTTTCGGTGGACTCGCTGATTCAGGTCCCCCATGATTGATCGCAGGTGGGCTTCCAGTTCCGTGCGACTGATGGCAGAGACTTCATCCGATTCAAATGTCAGCGAATAGGGCCAGATCCGAACGGTTTCGCCAGCTTTGAACAGGACCGAATTCCCGCCCAGGACTTCTTGATCCCCGACCAGGCAACCATTGACTCCGACGTTTTCCAGTTTCAACTGCCCGTTTTCTCGTGATACTACGGCGTGCCGTTTCGACACGAGCGGGCTGTTGAGCACCACCGTGTTCGACGGATCACGACCGATACGAATCTCGGGTGAATCGGATTCAATCAGAACGCGTTTCGCCTCGTGGACCTTGTTGAACCAGATCTTCATGAGAACCACAGACCAAGGAAGGGACAGGAAGACAACAACACGCCGCTCGACTTTACCACGATCCCCACCCGTCCGACACTATCCTGTCACTGCAATCTGTGGTTCGTTCAAACATCATTTGTCAGGTTGACAGCAGCCAGCCCGGAATGGGACCATGACATCCTGCAGTTTGTTTTCGCACGACTCGGAGACTGTTGATGGCGCTACGCAGATCAATCATCGGTCGGATGCTTCTCTCGGCATTTCTCAGCCTTGTCGTTTCCCAAGCTGACGCGAATGATTCCCATCCGTTCGTCGAATCGATCCTGCCGCTGCTGGAATCGAAATGTCTGTCGTGCCACGGTCGCGAAAAGCAGGAAGGGGGATTGAGACTCGATTCCCTGGCTGCCGCAATGGCCGGTGGAGATTCTGGTCCGGCAATCGTACCGGGAAACATTGCCAAGAGCCTGTTCATCAAAGCGATCTCGTTTCGTGATCCTGATCTGCAGATGCCCCCTCGTCAGAAACTTTCTGACAAAGACATCGAACTGTTGACGAACTGGGTCCAGTCCGGGGCCGCCTGGCCAGAACCCGTTGCCGTCCTGTTTGAAGATGAACCTCAGTTCCTGGCGGCCCTGACCAGCGGCAATGGCAAGGGCCGGATCATTCGCGAGGATCGTTTCGCAGGCAAGGTTGCACTTGGCATAACACCTCTCCAACGCGATGGCGTGAAAATTCCCGACTGGAATTTTCTGATACGGGAACAGCCCAAGCCTGGCGAACACCGATACATGCGTCTCGCCTGGAAGAAACGGGGTGAAGGGAGCGTGATGATCGAACTCGCTTCCAACGGAAATTGGCCTGATGCCAAGGTGGCGAAGGGACGCTATTTCGCGGGTGCCAATTCCACAGGCTGGTCGGCGGTCTCGGTCGCCCCCGTCGCTCCGACCGACTGGACAGTCGTTACGCTGGACCTCTGGAAAGATATCGGCGAATTCACACTGACTGGCATCGCGCCAACTTGTGACCGAGGCGAAGAAGCATTCTTCGATTCGATTCTGCTTGGGCCTTCAATCGCCAGTCTGGATGCCTATCGGCCGGGAGCAGGTTTACCGACTGACACCGAAACCAATCCCATCGGCGACGCTTTCACTGACAAACGAAACCCGATCCGCAAGATTTTTCGGGGCGAGCGTCTCGATCTCTGGTCACTCAGGAAGCCTGATCCAGAATCCGCCGTGATCGCGGCCCGGCGTATCGATCGTACGACCGATCCAACGCTGACAGCGGCGACGGGAAGTCAATCGATCGACGCGTTCATTCGTGAACGCATTACGAAAGCCGGGATAAAGCCATCGGTTGAGGCTGACAAGCGGACACTGATTCGCCGGGTGACCTTCGACCTGACCGGCCTGCCGCCAACTCCCGCAGAGATCGATGCCTTCGTCACCGATAAATCGACTGATGCTTACGACGCGCTGGTGACTCGACTGCTGAACTCCCCACGGTACGGCGAACGGCAGGCGAGGTTGTGGCTGGATGTTGTCAGATACGCCGATACGAATGGTTATGAACGGGATGAATTCCGGCCGCTCGCCTGGCAGTATCGCGATTATGTGATTCGGGCATTCCACCAGGATAAGCCGTTCGACCAATTCATTCGTGAACAGATCGCTGGCGATGAATTGCTGGCCGCACAGCGTAAGTCCGCGCATCCGACCGAGAAAATCACGGACATCGAACTGCGTCCCCAATCGCAGGACGAAGCCGATCAGTTGATAGCGACGGGCTTTCTGCGACTCGGACAATGGGACAGCACGGCCGCGATCTTTCAGGAAGAAGTCCGGCTACGAGCAGAGCAGATGGCCGATTTGACGAATACCACCGCTTCTGCCTTCCTGGGTCTGACGATCTCCTGCTGTCAGTGTCATGACCACAAGTACGATCCATTTTCACAAGCGGACCATTTTCGCCTGCGCTCATTCTTCGCCGCCGTCACGCCACGTGATGACCTCACGGTGTCACTCGCTGACGAGCAGGCTGCAATCGACGAAAATAATGCGGCCCTGGATCGCCAGGCGGCACCACTGAAAGCTGAACAAGCAAAACTGGACAAGGCCAATCAGGAACGACACGAGAAGCTCAAAGCGTCGATCAGCGAGATCGAAGGCCGCCGCCGTCGGCCGCGATTTGCGATGGGGGCGACCGATTCGGGTGGGACTGCACCGGCCACCCACATTTTCTATCAGGGAGATTTCGGATCACCGCGCGAAGAAGTCGTACCCGGGTTTGTTTCGATCTTCACACCTGGTCCGGCAGCCATTGAACCGCCGACCGATGGTACGACGGGACGTCGCCTGGCACTGGCAAACTGGATTGCGTCGGCAGACAACCCGTGGACCGCGCGAGTCATCGTCAATCGGGTCTGGCAGCAGCATTTCGGAACGGGACTCGTCGCGACCCCGAACGACTTCGGGTTCACGGGAGCCAGGCCAACCCATCCAGAACTGCTGGATTGGCTCGCCATCGAGTTCATGCAGTCGAACTGGTCGATCAAACAACTCCACCGAATGATTGTTCTGTCAGCCACTTATCGGCAATCCAGTATCGCCCCCGCCGGGCAAGCGGTGCGGGCTTCCCCCGACCCTGATAACGAATTGTTGTGGCGACAAAATGTTCGTCGTCTCGATGCCGAGACACTTCGAGACAACCTGCTCGCGGTATCAGGCTTGCTCAAGCCGTTTCAAACTGGCAAGCCAGTCTGGCCACCCGTTCCGGATGAACTATTGAAAGCACAGCCAGCGATCTTGGAAGCGGAAAAGGGAGGGGACGGTGGCCGGATGCAAGGCTGGTATACCGACCCGATCGAACAAACGGATGTCCGCAGTATCTTTCTTGTCCGAAAACGCTGTCTTCCCGTTCCGTTCCTGCAGGCCTTCGATCTTCCTGACACCACGGTCTCATGCGCTCGACGCGACACCACGGTTGTCGCTCCACAAGCGTTGATGTTCCTCAACAGTCCCGAAGCCTTGCGCTATGCCGAAGCCCTCGCGGATCGCCTTGCTCCACCGAACGAGGAATTCTCATTTGCAGACTCGGACAAGACGCGTGCTGTCATCCAATCGCTGTTTCGACAAACGCTGGGACGATCCGCAGACGACCAGGAGCTGATGCTCGCCACAGAACTGCTTGTTCGACATACGGACAAACATCGACAGGCTGAACGTAATGCGGCAGAGCATCTGGCACTGGTGGATCTGTGCCGTGCGATTTTGAATCTCAATGAATTCGTCTATCTGGACTGACACTATCTGGACTGACACTATCTGGACTGACACTATCTGGAC
>JBAWWJ010000194.1:0-16392 GCA_037146815.1 Planctomycetota bacterium | reverse complement strand
GGTGATACTGTCACTCTTATGATGAGGGTTTTCGATAAGGATACGCTGACTCGGAACGCGGACAATTCCAGTCGCACACTTCCGTACCTCGACACAATCCAGGGTCAGAAGGTGGTGGTTCCACCGCGAGGCAACATTAAGGCAGAGTTATCGGGTGACAATGTCACATTCCCGAGCGGCGCAACAGTGAACTTGGCGTGGGTGCCAGCACTTAATCTGTGGCAACAATCAATAGAGGTCAAGATTTCCCAACAGTGGACCGGAAATTCCGCCAAAGTTACCGTCACTTTCACTGACAAGCAGGAGGTACCTGCGGGTTACAAAATCACAGCGGGATCAATCATTGATGACCCTTTAGAGGCTACATTGAGTTGGACAGAAGCGACGGTAATTCCCACCACAATGGACGGAAATAAGCAATTTCATCTGAACGGCAATGTTTCGGTTGAATCGCCGCTGTTTTCGTTGCAGACGACTTCCATGACGAAGATAATTTGCAAATTTGGCCCCGAGGACGGATCCGATTATAGTGGATATGTCGTACACGAGAGTTTCGATCCCGAAAAATGTGACGCTGCCGCATCACTTTTCAACGACAACGTCGTCGTCCTTGCAAAACGACCGCTCAAAGGCACTGATCCGACAGATGGTACTGATATTATCGCCGGGCTTGTGGCGGCGAAACTGTGGACAATTGGTAACGGCTCTTTCACGATTGAAAGTACGATCGACACGCCGCCGCTTTATGTCATAGCCGATTATTACACATTCGGACAAAAGGCCCAGGTATTGGCGAACAATTTGAAACCTGAAAGCGCGGCGACGATCATCAGTGTCTCGCAAAAGCAGTCTTATAGCGTTGGGAATTACACTCGGACGCTCGATGCCACTGCTAAGTCCAATTTACCGGCTCAGCAGACGCAGCAAGTGCATTGAGCAGGCTCTTGGAGCTGAACGATGAGTTTCATGAAACGGTTGGGAATGATGACTGCCGTGTTTGTCGCAGGAACATTGGCAGGTGGATTAGCCGTATTTGTCGCCGGGCGTCCGGTAGAACGGCATCCTGAACCCGTCGTCGAACCACCTCGTGATGATTCCGCGACAGTTCGAGTTCGGTTGCTGGAAAAATGGAATCGGTGCCATCTGAAGGCTTTTGATCTTTTGATCGCTGAAACACTTCGCCGCGATGATGTGAGGAAATTGACGGATGACGACTTTTTGGGGCTGATGTCCGATCTGAAAAAAAACGTTGAAACTGCTCCCGATCTACTTTCAAATCTTTGTGAATTTGAAGCGTCGCAACTTGATATTCGCCAACTGCGAGACCGGAGTCGGAAAGCCGTTGAAGAGGCGCTGGAGTGGCGTTACGTCGATGAAACAAAGGACGCGGGAAAGCGTCTGCGGTTGATGGAAGACATGGCACTTGCCCAATCAGACCCGAAAAAGCAGGAGGATATCCATCGTCGAGCATTGGATTACGCCAGGCGGGCTGGCTTCGGTTACACGACCCGCGCACGGGAGGAACGCGAATACTTCTTCCGCATGTGCCGGATGCACGAGCATTCACTAGCTCTTTTACATCCCAACGATTCCCACGAACCCATTCTGGTCTTCCAAGGATCAGTGCCAGCGCTTCGGGCCGATTTCGGAAACCTGAAGCGTTTTCAGCCTGTGGAATTCGGATGGAATGGCTACGAGACGTGGTCCTATTGTGACGATTGGTTGAAACGCTTTGATCCGAAGGACACGGAATCGTTTCCACCGGACCTGGTGCCACACGTTCGAGCTGTCCGCGACCATGTCATGCGGTTGGCAATCACGGTTCCGTTGCGGTTGCAGTTGCACTTGCCAGAGCAGGTTCACGATCCCGAATTGTCCTCGGAATTGATTAAACAGTTTTCAATCGTGCCGCCATCGAATAAAAAGTAAGCGTATGCGTTATCCAAAAGACCAGCGACTTTACGATGCTCAAGTCCGCCGCAGGGCCGCCTGAAAAGAGACGTTGGAGCATGTTGGGGTCGGGCCTACGATATTTCGATTTTGGCCCGACCCCTGAATCACGCAGCAATGATTAAATTCAGCGTCAAATGATTTCGCTTGATCAATTCAAGTCGAATTTCAAATCGTTGGCCCCCGACGAAATCTTGGCTTTCAGATCGGACGTCGCTTCATTCCGATACTTTTCGGGGATTGCAGAGGCCTTCGGAGCGGGATTGTCAGGAGTGGGAGTCGGTGGAGTAATCGTCACTTTATATTCGCCTGGGACAACGCCTCCTGTCACGGTAAACTTGCCTTCAGCTCCCAGTTGAGCGACTGCAGCGTTCCCGGTTGCAGAATTCGAAAAGCTGACGGTCCCTTCGGCCAGTGGCTTCCCAGCCAGCGTGACAATCCCCTTGACACCCGTTGGAGTTTCTTTGGCCGGAGTTCCACTGCATCCCGATACGGTCCAGAGACCACAGAAACCGGCGGCAATCATCAGTCGACGCGAAAGCATGGATCGAATTCCTTTCAAGGAACGGTCACTTGGAACGAGGAAGGGTTGGTTCGACACCGAACGTGGGAGCAGGCTATTCGCCTGCCCAATTGCTCATACGAAGCCACGTTCGACGTGAGTCAGAACTCAGAAATCACCGACAGGTACGCCATCATCTCGCGAACAGATGTTTCGCAGAACCGTGAAGTCGATGTTGTCACTGATGAAGCGAACGGAGCCATCACCAAGCAGCGCATGAACTCCGCCAACGTGGAACGAGTTAATGACGGTATTGGCGTCATACGAATTGTCCGAACCTGCAGCCGCTGTTGGGGAATTGAACTTGTATTGAACACTCGTCAATCCGCAACTCCACGAATCAGCACTTGCAGGATTGGTTCCCGTCACCGCACCGACAAACGAAGTTCCGGTGTATCCGCCGTAATAACCGCTGCGAATGTCGCTGGTACCGACGCGGCCCGATTGCTCTGCCACCACAATGACGTTGGTTGTCCCGTCAACAGCGTCGCGAATGCGCGTTGTCTGGTTGTGCAGCAGCATGCCGTTACTCGTGTAAAACCCACCGTAATTGCTTGAGGATCCGACAGTCCGTGCGGCCACGTCCGGTGTCGCTCCTGCAACTCCAACGTACATTGGAACCTGGATAAATTGCGTGTTGTTTCCCAGGTTGGCACAAGGGTCCAGCGCGCTTGAAGGGCAGACATAAGCTGGTAGGACCAACTTTGAGAGTGTCGTCGTGTTCGTGTTCACTCCATTACCGGTAAACGCCAGGGTAAAGTCCATCCGGTTAAAGAGCGCAGCCTGATCGAAGTAAGGGAAGAGTTGTAGTCGCCAGTTCGGCACCGTGCTTAACGGATTGAACGAACCGATCGGGAAACAGCGGTTGGTGCTTTCATAGTTGTGCAGAGAAAGCCCGATCTGCTTCATGTTGTTTTTGCATTGAGTTCTGCGGGCGGCCTCGCGAGCTTGCTGCACTGCAGGAAGCAGCAGAGCGATCAATACGGCAATGATGGCGATTACCACCAGTAATTCGATCAGCGTAAAACCAACACGGCGTGAAAGGCTTCTGTTCAAAATGTCACCGTCAGCAGGTTCTGAGTTATGGAAAACAACGGCAAATCGGCCCTGAACAATTCTGTGGAGCGGTCAGGCGTCAGCGGTGGAAGGCCATCCGTGTCACTCGCCGGGTTCTGTAAGATCGCGGGCTGTTTCGTATTCGGAGGGAAGAATCAGGCGGGAAGAAAGAGGTATCCAGCGATGACACTGGATACCTCGAATTCATGACAGAAGCATTTCAAAAGTCACCGACAGGAATCCCGTCGTCTCGCGAGCAGATGTTTCGCAGCACGGTAAAGTCGGTGTTGTCACTGATGAAGCGGACGGAACCATCGCCCAGCAAGGCATGTACTCCGCCAACGTGGAAGGAATTCACGACAGTGTTGGCGTCCCAGGGATTGTCTGAACCACCTGCCATTGTGGGGGCGTTAAACTTGTACTGCACACCCGTCAATCCAGTACTCCACGAATCCGCCCCAGCCGGATTGGTACCCGAGACGAGTCCACCAAACGTTGTTCCCGTGTAGCCGCCGTAGTAGCCACTGCGCATATCAGTGGTTCCGACGCGACCTGACTGCTCTGCAACAATAATGACGTTGGTTGTTCCGTCCACAGCGTCGCGAATTCGGGTCAACTGATTGTGAAGCAGCATTCCATTGTTGGTGTAGAACCCACCGTAGTTGCTGCTGGAACCGATCGTTCGTGACGCGACGTCAGGAGTCGCCCCGGAAATACCGACGTACATTGGGATCTGAATGTTATTCTGATTGTTGACAATGTTCGCACAAGGGTCGAGCGGACTGGAGGGACAAACATAGGCCGCCAGAACGAGTTTCGACAGGGCGGTCGTGTTCGTGGTTGTCACGTTCCCCGCAAAGCTCTGCGTAAAGTCCATCCGGTTGTACAGCGGAGCTTGATCAAAGTACGGGAACAACTGCAGACGCCAGTTCGGGACCGTATTCCAGGGAGAGAACGAACCAATCGGGAAGCAATTGCTGGTACTTTCATAATTGTGCAGGGAAAGTCCAATCTGCTTCATGTTGTTCTTGCATTGAGTTCTGCGGGCAGCCTCACGAGCTTGCTGAACGGCAGGCAGCAGCAGCGCGATCAGAACGGCAATGATGGCGATGACCACCAGCAGTTCGATCAATGTAAATCCGATACGGCGAGACATGCGTCTACTCATCAAATCACCCCTGTCAAACTCGATCGTTAAAGAAACGACTCCAGAATAGTTTCACGTGCCATGCAGTCCGGGTGGACGCATCCACGTAAAGCGTCTCGTTATGCAAACGCCCTGCCAGAGTTGGAATTTCAAGGAAATCAGCTTCGTTCGCTGGAGAACGGCCCACCACGTGCGACTCGCTTGAGCGTCACTGCCGATTACTGGGGCGAGCGCAAGTTTCAAAGCTGTGGTAACCCGAACTCCACTTTGCCCAGCAATTTGGCCTCGAATCTGGTACGGATATCCATCCCAGCCAATCGCGTGATACGATGGAAACGTCCGTTTTTTCGCCCATCAAATTCGGGGAACCGAAACGTAGTGCCCGACTTGAGAATTTGGAATTACATTCCGTTTACCGATACAGGAAGAACATCCTGATGAGACCTGCTCTACTCTTCGCAAGTTGCCTGACAATCTGCTGTCACTGCGCGTTTGCCGCCGATTCCCGACCGAACGTGGTGTTTATCGCCATTGATGATCAGAACGACTGGATCGGAGCACTCGGTCATCCTCACGCGAAGACTCCTCACATCGATCGGCTGGCAGCGCGAGGAACGATTTTTCTGAATGCGCATTGTCAGGCACCGCTCTGTAACCCTTCGCGCACGAGCTTGATGACAGGATTGCGACCAACGACCACCGGAATCTATGGGCTGTCTCCGTGGTTTCGAACGCTGGACGAGTGGAAAGATCGCGTTACCCTGTCACAACACTTCAAGCAACACGGCTACCGGACCTACACTGTCGGCAAGATTCATCATGGAGGAGTCGGCGGACCTCAACAACGATTGCAGGAATTCGACGTTTGGGGCCAGGCCGGGGGAATCGGTGTCAAACCTGATGCGAAGTTGATCCCACCCACACCGATGGGAAATCATCCCTTAATGGACTGGGGGGTCTTTCCGCATCAGGATGAACAAAAGGGGGATTACCAGGTCGCAAGTTGGGCGATTGAGCAGATAAAGCAGGCTCCCAAAGGCCAGCCGTTCTTTCTGGCAGCAGGCTTCTTTCTGCCGCATGTCCCCTGTTATGCCAGTCAGAAGTGGTTCGATTTGTATCCCGACGACGATCGAATTCTGCCACTCGTCAAAGCCGGAGATCGCGACGATACCCCACGTTTTTCGTGGTACCTGCACTGGGATCTTCCCGAACCGCGATTGAAATGGGTCCGTGACAATAATCAGTGGCGCAACCTTGTTCGCTCGTACCTCGCCTGCACGAGCTTTGTGGATGCACAGGTGGGCCGAATCATGGACACACTTGAGACAACGGGGCTTTCAGAAAATACGGTGGTTGTTCTTTGGGGAGATCATGGCTGGCATCTGGGTGAAAAGGGTATCACGGGAAAGAACACGCTGTGGGATCGAGGAACGCGAGTCCCTCTGATATTTGCGGGACCGGGAATTACGCCCGGGGGCCGGTGTTCACAACCAGCGGAATTGCTCGACATCTATCCCACGCTGAACGAACTTTGTCACTTGAAGCCCAGAAGCGATCTGGAAGGGATCAGCCTGGTGCCACAACTGCAAAACGCCCTGGCTAAACGCGAGCGACCTGCAATCACGTCGCATAATCGCGGCAATCATGGAATTCGCAGTGAACATTGGCGATACATTCGATACGCCGATGAAACAGAAGAACTCTACGATATGAAATCCGACCCTAACGAATGGACCAATCTCGCAAGTCGCCCCGAGTTTTCCGCCGTCATCGCCGAACACCGTCGATGGTTACCGAAGATTGACGCTCCGCCCGCAAAGAACAGTGCGCAGCGAATCCTTACGTACGATCCCGCCACCGACATTGCGATCTGGGAAGAGAAGCCCGTTCGTCGATCAGACCCCATCCCCGAATGACGTCGTTTCTTGCGTCGCGTCCGGACTTCGATTTTGGGCCACCCAAACGCTCTATTCCGCTTTTTTCTTTGTGGCGGGTTTCGGCGCGGGTTTCGGTTCTCCTTCAAACGCCTGATTTCCAAAAGCTTCGCGGGGTGGTTCACCGGTCTCACGGACCTCTTCACGCAACCGCTTAAGTTCGATGTGCAGGTCTTTCACCGTTTGAGCGTACTCGGGAGCCTGATAGAAATTTTTCACTTCCAGCGGATCGGCCTGGCGATCCAGCAATTCCCAGTCGTTGACGTCTGGCTTGTAGTAATGAATCAGCTTGTAGCGATCCGTAATCACGCCGTAGTGAGGACGTACGTGATGAGGAGCCGGAAATTCGTAGTAATGATAGTAGAGGCTCTTTCGCCAGTCTGACGGGACTTCGCCTCGAAAGAGTGGAACCATGCTGCGTCCCTGCATGTCGGCCGGAACCTTCGTACCGGCAAGATCGAGGAATGTCTCTGCGAAATCGAGCAGCGAAACAATGTTGCCGCTCACGCTGGCCGGCTTGATCACGCCAGGCCACCGCACCATCAACGGGCTGCGGAGCGATTCTTCAAAAATCCAGCGTTTGTCAAACCAGCCATGTTCTCCCAGGAAGAATCCCTGATCGGATGAGCAAATCACCACGGTGTTCTGGGCAATCCCTTCCTGCTCGAGTGCTTCCAGCATTCGCCCGACACTTTCGTCAACCGCTTTGACACACGCGAGGTAGTCATGCATGTACCGATTGTACCGCCACCGTACCAGATCCTTGCCCGTCAGCTTGGCTTTACGAAACGCATCATTACGAGGTTCGTAATAGGCGTTCCATCCCTTCAGTTGTTCTTCGGTCATGTTGGCGGATGGTCGCAGCTTGGCATCCAGTTCCGAGAACGAACGATCCAGGCCCATATCGTGATCGCTGATCGCCTTGCTTCTGCCAGCGTAGTCGTCAAACAGAGTTTCGGGCTCGGGGTATTGGCGATCTTTGTCCCACCCCAGGTGACGAACTGCCGGTGCCCACTCGCGATGTGGAGCCTTATGCTGGCTCATCAGCAGGAATGGTTTTGATTTGTCGCGGTTCTTGATCCAGTCAATCGACAGATCTGTGATGACATCCGTCGTGTATCCGCTGTGCTTGACCTGTTGCCCCATCTTGTTCATCAGCGGGTTGTAGTAAATCCCCTGCCCGGGAAGGATATGCCAATGGTCGAAACCGGTCGGCTCGCTTTGCAGATGCCATTTTCCAATAATCGCGGTCGAGTACCCCGTTGCCTGCAGCAGTTTGGGGAAGGTCTGCTGAGCTCCATCGAAGCGGCTGTTACTGTTGTTGTAAAACCCGTTCACATGCGAATACTTCCCCGTGAGGATTGTGGCTCGACTTGGCCCACAAATCGAATTCGTTACCAGGCAACGATCAAACCGCATCCCTTCACGGGCCAGACGATCCATCTGGGGAGTTTCCAGCAATCTGCGTTTGTCGCCATAAGCACTGATCGCCTGGCAGGTGAGGTCGTCGGCGAAGATCAACAGAATGTTCGGCCGCGCAGGCTCTGCCGCACGCGCCACAGCACCAAATTGGACGATTGCCAGCAGCATTCCCAACCAAGTTCCCATTCGAATCGACATTCTGTCCACTCCGACAATGATGCAGTCCAAAATGAAGAAAATAAGGCGAGTCGGGCGCGACTCACCTCATTCGAATTCCGACCCCTCAATGACTAAGCCTTTTCCCGCTTTGCTTCCCAGTCGCGACTTTGGGTTTGACCGTCTCGCATTCCTTCTGATTTCCCCTTGATCGTATCGCCGTCAAGCTTTCCCTTGTATTTCGTGGTCGACTTCTGACCGTTTCGTTCGCGCGTGACAGAGAAAGCGACTTCACCATCCTTGAACGAAGCCTCTTCGATCGCCGTTTCCTGGTTGTTCCGACCGAGCATCGCCCCTGTCAGCTTGTCACCATCAAGCTTCAATTTCAACGTGACATCACGCTTCATGTCATTGACGGTAAACGACCATTTCCATGTTCCTGTCGGATCAGGTTTATCGGCTGCTCGCACAGTTCCCGTGGCCAGCAGAATCGCCATTCCCATGGCAAAAAGAGCGAGTCGGTGCATCATGTCAGGATCCCTTTTGATAAGAAATGAAAGCCAGTCCAGCCGTCCGCCAGACAGGCGGACCAGAAATCTTGTACAGATCCAGTCGTCGTCACACAACACTGCCAAGCATATCAACGGAGATGCCAACAAGGATGCGGTTCAGTCAAAGCTGATTTTGAGTCCCATCGTTGCCTTCATTGCCAGAAGTGCCTCGGCATTGCCGCGAGCGTCGTCCACCGGGTGATGTGTATGCCTGGTCTTTCGCAGATGTTTGAAATTCACGAACGTATCTTTGACCAGACCTTTGTAAAGCGATCCCAGATTCGACGAGCTGAAGCCAAACGGATTTGTTCCCAGAAAGTGGTGGAAGTACCAATTGATGAACTGCCAGTCGAACCCGTTGTTGTCTGAGATAAAGATCGCCCGCCCTTTGCATTCGGACTTGATCCAATGGGCGAATGCTTCCATGACTGTTTTGGGTTCGTCGAATTCCATCGTCTCTTCGCGGCTGAATCCGCTGACTGCCAAGGCTTCTGGGATAAATGCCTGCGAGATTGGTTTCAGTTTTCCATAAAACGACCGATTCAATTCCGGCTCAACAATGATGGCTCCAAAACAAATCATTGAGTAATCGCCAGGAATCGGTCCATCAGCTTCGATATCAACCATCACGTATGCCATTGGCATCCCTTTCAAATCGATGTCATGAGTGCCCCGCTGAAATGTACCGCACATGAATCTCCCATCCGAGTCATCCGGACATCGACCAACTCTCGAATCTGCACAAGAACATCGCCATTTCACGATTTGGTGGCACTGGCGGCAGCCAACGTGGATTCTCACAGAGGCACGGAGCCACAGAGTTGAAATGCCAAAAGCGGAGTGAACAGTGCAGCCTGTCACGTTCTTTCCCTCGCTCCGTGTCTCCGTGACTCTGTGTCTCTGTGAGAGACATCACCCGTTGAGTCAGGCAGCCGTCAGCCACCATGGGCAAAGCCGAACGGCAACGGTTCGGTGTGTTTATCGAACACGTGAAACATTGGTGGCCCGAGGCTGCTGCCTGTTCCACTCGACCGCTAATGTTTCTTCCGTTCACGATAACGGACCAGTTATCATTTCTCGCAACTGCGCCAGAAACCGTGGAGAAACATCCGCCGGACCGTTTCCAATCACTGCGACAAGCGACTCGTCGAGTTCCATTCCGCTGGCAACCGTGAGCCCCGCGGCGGCAATGCAGACCGAGCGATTCATTCCGCCCGAACAGCAAACGATGGCAGGAATCCGGGCTCGAACGAATGCCGCAACAGTGTCGGCGGCCAAACGCAAAAGCCACTCTGGGTTGTCACCGCCATCCGAAAGTGGAAATCGGCACCGGACGATTTCGCGTGGCAACATGGCCAGCGGTTCGTTATCGGCGACTTCGACAACCGCTTCAATCCCCGCATCCATGATGCCTCGCACGTCCAGCGTGTCGCTGGGGTTGCCGACCCATAGTAATTGACCAGCGATTTGCCGCACTTGGTGAACTCCTTGGGCGGTGACTCCCAAATTCTCGGCGAGTTTTGCCGAATGGCAAGCGGTCCTCGTCAAAGCAGACGCTGTTACCCTCTGGAATCGGTTGGTTCGTCTTGTTCCTGTTACGCAAGGGGTCTATCGTCCAAACCTCCACGTCTCCCCTCATCTCCACTGCAGGTCACACGATGTCTCGCTTCGTGCTGTATCGCTTTACCATCGTAGCATGTCTGCTATCGTGGCCCGGATTCCTGAACGCTCAGGAAATGCGGGTTTACACGACCGTGCGAAATCTGCGTGGTTCCACAGTCAGTGAAGACCGCGCCCCAGTTGTTGCCCGCAGCCTGACGCTGTTTCACGCCGGCAAAGTCTATGACTACGTAGAAGCGGCGAAAGAATTGACGATTTTTGAACCGGCGCATCATCGATTCACACTGCTCAGCGAACGTCGACGCGTCGCCACTGAAGTGACTCAGGACGAAGTCCGCCAGTTTCTGAATCTGGTCGAACAGGAAGGCTGGAAACAGCTCACGACCACAACGGAACAACAGGATTCGCCACAGGGAAAGTCGCTGATGTGGCTGAAATTCCAGCTCAAGCCGGAATTCGAAGTGACGTTTGACGGAGCGAAGAATGTCCTGTCATTGACAGACCGCGCGGCTCGCTATCATGCCGAACTTCAAGCTGCACCGACCAAGAGTGCGGTCGAATCGTATCTGCGATTTGCTGACGCCACCGCGGAACTCAATTCCGTCCTGCACACTCAGGCTCCTCTCCCTCGACCACGACTGGTGCTCAATGGCGCATTGCGTGAACATGAATTGCTGCCAATCGTGGTGGAATTGAAAGCCATGGACGATCGCCTTCACCTGCAGGCACGTCATGAATGGACCTGGAAGTTTCAGTCACGCGATCGTCAATTAATCTCGGGCTGGGAATCCCAGTTGAGTGACGTGGGACTGCGACGAATCACGTTCCGGCAGTACCAGCAGGAATCGATGGCGTCGGAAGTCAGTCGAAACCGATAACTTTCCCGCACTTTGCTTTGCCGCCGCCCAATCGCCCGACGTATACTGACAGACAGGGTCACATGGTGAACCGGTCGACGTCTGTGTCCGGTTGACACGGGACATCAAACGACTCTGGTAGGGAACGACAGCGGGATGGCGGAAAATTTACTGCGTCTGGCGATGACGATACGTGACGAATCGTCGCGTGTCTTGAAGGTGCGCGACGCCCTGCAGGAGTTCCTGTCACGCGAGATGGGAGTTCGAGTCTCAGCCTTTGGTACCCCAGATCAAATCCGGATTGGTCGCAAGCAGTTCGATCTGATCCTCGTCCTGGGTGGCGATGGAACGATCCTGCGAACATGCCGTCAACTCGGTTCACGCCAGATCCCGATTATGGGGATCAACCTCGGCCGACTCGGCTTTCTCGCCGATCTTTCTCCCGAAGAATTTCAGACGCGATTCCACGAAATCCGTGCTCGTCGATATACGGTCGTCCCCCATCTGATGTTTTCCTGTCGACTGATCCGGGCTGACGGAAGTCATGAAACACATCTCGGCCTGAACGAAGTCGCGGTTCACTCCGGCGGTGCCCTGCGCATTTTGCAGGTGCATCTGGCAATCAACAGTCAGGATGTGACAACCTACAGTTGTGACGGGTTAATCATCAGTACTCCGGTCGGATCGACGGCACATAGCCTGGCAGCGGGAGGCCCGATTTTGAGGCAGGACCTGCAGGCATTCGTGATTACGCCGATCAGTCCGCATACCCTCACCAATCGTCCGCTTGTCGATAGTGCAGACTCGCTCTATTCATTGACGCTTCCCGAAGTTCCAGCCGGGGCGACGCTGGTGGTCGATGGGCAGATCAAAGTTCCCTTGCAGTTTGGCGATCGGATCGAAATCCGTAAGGCCCCTGTCAACTTTCAGTTTGCCAGGTTGTCAGACCACAGTTACTACGCGACGCTGCACGAAAAACTGGGCTGGGGTGGGCAAACGGGAAACGGACATCGGAACGGTTCCTGAAACTCATTTCAGAGACCACCGGGAGCGATGCCATGGATTCCACCAGACGCTTCGAAGATGACGAAGTCTTGAGGGCTGTGATCGATGCCCTGCAAGAGATTGCAGGTAACGACCCGAAAGCCGAAGCCACGACAAATCTCGTGGAATTCGAAGAGGAAGTCTGTGACAGTCTGTTTCACTTAGTGATGATTCTTGGCATTGAAGAACGACTCGGAATCCGATTGTCGCATGAGGAAATAAACGCGTTTTACGAGTTGCCCGACGGGTTCAACAGCGCGATGCCCTTCGAGAAATGGCGCAATACCATCGCCCCCACATTGACAGTCACCGCGCTGGCCGACTTCCTTCGTAAACGTTACAAACCGGTCTCATTCGAACCCGTGAGTGTGCTAGGATCACCCCCTTGTCAGGCGGCGGGTTACTTCGTTGGAATGAGCGACATCATTCAGCAGATTCATCCCGAAGCCGCTCGCTTTGGGCCGAGTACGCCGATTCGGTCAGTGTTGCCAAACAGTCGTTTAAGCGTTTTCTGGTCTCGATTGAGTTGGGCTGCAGACCAGTCGCTACCACCACTTTCATTCTGGTTGAACCATCTGGCCAATGCCCTGTTGATCATTTCGATCGGCTTCCTGGCATTTGGAATCATGGTCAACTGGGCCATTCTGGCATCCGTCTGGTTGCGCTGCCTCAATGGGCTGCAACTCGGCTGGTGGCTGCATCGGAGAGCCAATCCGTTGCCGTATGGAATCGACACATTTGGCGATCTGGCTCGTTACCTGGCGGGAAAGCGAACACCACCTCGAGCCTGGCGATTCGGAAACCGGCTGGGAAGTCTGTTTCGCCGAAAGCAATCGGCAGAGTCTTCCTAATCGTGCCGATCCGATTCCGTTTCGGAAGTTCAGGAAAACTTTGCGGGCAGGGGTTCTCGGTGAGCGAGCGATGTCGCCAGTCGGCCGATGTTCGTGGTGCGGGTAATGAAGGTCCTCTGAACTCACCATTCTGACTCCGTTTTCGAAGCGACTCGATGACAGAAGAATTGGTCCAAGTCCAGACTCACCAGAGTCTTCGGTCACATGTGCATCAGACGCTCTGTCGTCGTGAAAACCTGCTGGCCGAGCAGTTTGAATTACAGGTCATGCCGCTGATGCAGCAGCAGGCCACGTGCGGACTGCAGTTTCTGCTGCGGGGACCCCGCAGCGTGCGTCTGGGGGCCGTCTGGGCTGCAGAACCGAACGTGCTCTATTTCTACGACGCGCGGGGCGAACGGTTTCTGAAGCAACGCCTGGCAGTTCGGTTGGAACCCAACGAACTGGCCGATGCGTGTCAGGTAACCCCCTGATGGAATCGCTGCTTCCATCAATTAACTGCCACTGGTGAATGACCAGTTTCAGGTTCGGGAAGCGTGACAAACGCTCTCAGCGATGAATCTCTGATTCACATTTGTTTCTGACTTTTGTCCGAAACCTTGAGTCGACAGTACGTAGTGAATCTCAGGTGACACGATGAAACAGAAAACGCCGGCTGCGAAAACCAAAAAAGCCTTGAAGCCAGCGAAAGAGAAGCCCAACGACGTTGAACAGACGACGACGTTGTCGCCTGAAGAACAGACGGCGATCCTTGATGAAGCGCTGGAACGAATGGATAAACTCGCCGAAAGCCAGTTGGAAATGGCGCGACTGTTTATCGCCCGTGGCAAGTCCGAGATTGCTCGACGACGACTGGAGGAGATTCTCGAACTTTACGGCAAATCGGACGTTGCCAAAGAGGCGCGTAAGCTGCTGAAAGGCCTCTGATTCGTCAACGGCGATCAGCAACTTCCGGGATCAGGAACCGTAAGCGCGAGCACTGCCACCCGGCGTTTTGTTGACTTCCAACTGATAAAGCTGGCTGCCGGCTGCCGTCGGGTAATCCGCATTAAGGCAGGCCTGGCACAGTTCATCCCCGTGCAGTCCGACGCTTCGCGCAATCGATTCGAACGACAGATACTTCAGGCTGTCCGCGTGGATCATTTTTGCCATGCTGGCTTCAATTTCCGGCGTCAGTCTTTCACCGGGACTCAGAAACTTCGGGGCAAACAACTGCGAGATCGTCGACATATCGATCCCGTAGAAGCAGGGAGCAAGGATCGGCGGACAGGCGACGCGAACATGAACTTCCTTGGCCTTGCCTCGATCCCGTAATTGCGAGATCAGTACCTTCATGGTCGTTGATCGAACAATGGTATCTTCGACGAGGATCACCTTCTTGCCCCCGAGGACTTCGGGCAGCGGAGTGTACTTCATGCGTGCTTTGTCTTCGCGATTCGTCCCTTCGATGAAGGTTCGCCCCATGTAACGATTGCGCATCAGCCCTTCAACAGACGGAATCTTCAATGTGAAGGCCATGCTGTCTGCTGCGGCTTTGGCCGTATCAGGCACTGGAACAACAATCGTATCCTCGTCGATTTCCAGAGTTTCCTGACGCGCCAGTTCTTCTCCCAGACGCTTGCGAGTCAAATAGACGCTGCGTTCGTCGAGCGTACTGGCGACATTCGCGAAATAGATCCATTCGAAGAAGCAGTGAGCGCGCCGTGGACTGGGGGCGAATTGACGGAGTTCCAGTTTGCCGTTCTGAATGAGAACTGCGTGACCAGGCGGAACATTACGAATGTCCTCCTGCCGGAAGCCGAGGTTGGCCAATGCCACACTTTCGCTCGCTGCGGCGAACAGGTTCCCATCGACAGCATAGCAAAGTGGCCGGATTCCCAGTGGATCGCGAGCGACCGCCATTTCTCCCAGTGCGTTCAAAAAGACCATGTTCCACGCACCGTCAAGTCGTTCGCTGAGGTGCGTCAGGACATCGATCAGCTTGGGAAGTCGGTCACCCGACAACTGCTGGCAGATCAGGTGCATCAAAACTTCCGTATCCGTATCACGCGCCAGATGGAAATTGCGCTGCGACAGGATTTCGTCTTTCAATTGCGGGTAATTCGCCAACTGCCCGTTGAAACCGAAAGAGAACCACTTGTGTTTTTCGATGTGATGTCGTTCAAACGGCTGAGCATTTCCGCGATCATCCGCCCCGCACGTCGCATAACGGACATGTCCGATCGCGGCGACACCGGCGTATTTGTCCATCAGTGCAGTCGCCTCCGCCTGATGATTCAGATGGAAGACCTCTGTCACTGTTCCGACATTTTTGTACGTATCAATCAGTTGAGCGTGTTCTGGGTGATAAACCGTCATCCCGGCGGCAAGCTGCCCGCGATTCTGAATTTCCAGCAGCAGCCGAGGAATATGCCTCGAAACCTGCGATGGATCATTCTTGGGTGCTAATGGGTGAACGTCACCGGGAAGATGATAGATCGCAGCGATACCACATTCGTGAAACAAATCGGCCAAGGAAGTGTCCTCTGGTCGGGCGGGCCTCTTTTCGGGCGCAGAACGAGCGGTGTCAGACCGCGACTGCGGATGATACTGCGATTTGTCGCCAACACCAACCAACCATGACGGCAAATGATTGAAAGTACGAAGCAGGCGCCGAGTCTGGACGAAACTGGCAGTAATTCGTTGCAAATCGTCAGCGGATACTTGCCAAGTCGCGTCGGGCGCGGTTTATTCTGTAGGTAGTCGAGCGTTTCGGTCGAATCGTGCTGGCGCGGGAAGCGTGTTCCGTCAGCAAGTTCGCCCTTCGTCCTTTGTCTGATGGGAAGCCAGCCGATGAGATCACGGTTGCTTGCAGCGGTCGCCATGGCGGTTCTGATCGCCGGCGCGGGAATGGCACAGGCGGTCGAGCCATATCTGGAATTCGTGCGTGGATTGCGCGAACAACAGTATTTCGATTACGCCATTCTGTATCTCGACCAGATTGCGTCCAAGGAGAATACGCCTGCCGAAATCAAGCAGGTGATTCCCTACGAAAAGGCGATGGCCCTGCAGGATGGTGCCAAGTTTGCCCGCTCGCCTGAAAAGCAGGTCGAACAATACAATCAGGCCTTGGCGTTCCTGGAACAGTTCGTCAAAGAAAACCCGACGCACCCTATCGCTGCCGACGCCAATTCCGACCGGGCGCAAATTATTCTGAAAAAAGCCCAGTCCGAGATCCTGCAACTCCGGTCTCCCTCGGCCCCCAA
>JBAWWJ010000193.1:0-16509 GCA_037146815.1 Planctomycetota bacterium | reverse complement strand
CTCTTGAAGGACGAACGAGACCCGCAGAGACGCCAGATGCTCCAATCCATCGGAGCCCAGGCCTATCGCGTCCGTGATATGATCGGCGACGCGATGTTATTCGGCCGACCTCCCAAGCCCGCACTGCAGGTCGTCAACCTGGCCGCGTCGGCAGCGCAAGTCATTTCTGGACTGAAGGATGCTCTGGAAACGGCGAAGTGTACCGTCGACATTTCTGTCGCCTCCGAAATCCTACTGAACGCCGATCCCGCCCAGTTGGCGATCGTCCTGAGTGAACTCATCCGGAATAGCCGCCAGGCTTTATTAGCAACAGGCGGAACGATTTACGTCCGCTCGATGTTATCGGAACCAGGGTTCACTCAGATTGAAGTGGAAGACCGGGGCTGTGGATTCACAGACCCGGAACGACAACATGCCTTCGACCCCTTCTACTCCGGTCGACAGGCTGGCCGCGGACTCGGGTTTGGCCTGCCAAAATGTTGGCAGATCATCCGAATGCACGGTGGATCGATCCAGATCGACTCTCCCCCCGGTGGTCTAACCGTTGTGCGAGTGAAATGGCCGACGACTCCAAGCTGTTGACCGGAGTTCTGCTGATCTGTCCCAACGCGGTTCCGTCATGGTCTCTTGGGCTGCGGATTGTTCAAGACGACCACGTTCCGGTGTTCGCTGGTCCGGTCATACCAAATGTTCCAACGACGCCGACCATGCAATCGAAGATGTTGAGTTTCCACCACGCTCACCACTTCCCCAGCGTCAAATCTGCGGTAGAGTCTTCCCAGACACCGGATTTTATCAACCCGCCGCTTCGATCCCAGTGAGCCTCACCATGCAGTCGCGCAGCAAACTTCAAGGCATTTTCACTCCCAACATCGTGCCACTCGATTCCAAGGGTGACATCAACGAGGGGGAATTGCGACGGTACGTCGACTGGCTGATCGCGAAGGGGGTCCACGGCCTTTATCCGAACGGTTCAACGGGTGAGTTCACTCGATTCACCGTCGAAGAACGTATCCGGATCATGGAGATCATCTGCCATCAGGTCCGTGGCCGAGTCCCCGTGCTGGCGGGTGCAGCCGAAGCCAACGTCAAAGAGACGGTCCGCGCTTGCGAAGCCTACTACGAAATGGGCGCAACTGCGGTCGCCATCGTCGCCCCGTACTACTACAAGCTCAGCCCGCGATCCGTGTATGCATATTTCAAGGAAATCGCAGACAACACACCGATCGACGTGACGCTCTACAATATTCCCATGTTCGCCAGCCCGATCGATGTTCCCACCGTGAAGCGATTGGCCGAAGAATGCGATAAGGTCGTTGGAATCAAGGATTCCTCCGGTGATCTGCCAAACATGATCCGGATGATCCAGGCGGTTCGCCCCCTGCGTCCCGACTTCAGCTTCCTGACGGGTTGGGATGCTGCACTGATGCCGATGCTGTTGATCGGTTGCGACGGGGGAACCAATGCGAGTTCCGGAGTCGTTCCCGAGTTGACTCGCAAACTTTACGAGTTGACGACGGCGTACAAGATCGATGAAGCACGCGATCTGCAATACGACATTGTGACGCTGTTTGATTCGATGCTCTACACGGCAGAATTTCCGGATGGATTCCGAACAGCAGTTCGTCTGCGCGGATTCGAAACCGGCGTCGGCCGTCAGCCGCTGTCCGATGATCAGCAGGCGGAATTGGCGAAGCTGGCTGACAAACTGCAATGCCTGCTCGCACAGCACGGCTTCACCGATGAACCCGTTTGCGGGTGCTCCATCAAGCCAGAAGGAAAAGGCTCAAACCCCGAAGAAGTCGCAACGATTGTTCAAGCGGTCGTAACAGAATTGAAGCGACGCGGCATGGCGTGATCGGTGCTTTCCGGCTACTGCAAGCGTTCGCACCCGAGCAGCCTGTCATACAGAGCGGATGGTTTTTGAGATGTCAGCGCTGAGTGCCAGCAGACGTTGAGTTCGATGCACCCATCAGCCGGAACGCGCTAGCGTCCGGTTCTGATCGACGATGGGTAATACACATAGACCTGAACCGAACGCCAGGCCGACGTTTGACAAAGTTAAACTCAATTCGTGTGTCGGTGCACTTTTTGGTTCACTGACGGCAGTACCATTCAGTCCTGACTGTCCGGACTCTTTTGATGTCTTTGCGTGCATGTCATGAAGGCTGGGAAACCAGATTCGTCCCTCACCGTTATTCCGGCTTGTGCACCATCTTGCATGTACATGCTTGCACATGTGCTTCCATCTGTGCGCAGCAATGAAATGTGGGCCCCTGAGCTGTGGAGGCAAATCGAGATTCTTGGACTGGAATTGTGATCACATAAACTAAAGTAAGGTGAGCCATCGGATTCCGATACGGCTAACATCGCTCGGATTGCACCAGAGGAATCCAGCAGGTGAAATTCCTTTGCTTCGCAGATGCGCTGAATTCTTTTCTTCATCCTGTATTCCTATTCGAAGTCCACCACCACCGGTGGTCGTGTCCCCTCAATTCCCCTTGGCCCGGAACAGGGGACAGGTCCATTTATGTTCTTTTTGCCGATGACTGCAGCTACAACTCTGCGGTTCTTGGCCGCCCTCAGTTGCGGATTCTGGATTCCAGGCCGAGTCTCTTCGATGTTCGACTCAAATGCCACATTGTCGGCAGGCTTGTCAAACAATCGCTGCCGACCCACGCCTCGATTGAGCACGTGAAACACGTTTCCGCCTGGTGTGATTCGACTAGTTCTTGGCATGATGTTCTCGACGGTTTGTGCCGATGCACCCTGACGCCTTCATTTGCCTGTTTTGCTAATCGGGGACCCTAAACCCTCCCCCGTCGTTGGTTTTACACCATGTGATGCATCTGCCTTGGGCTACATGAAAACGAATCACCGAATCCACTCGAGCTATGCCGTTCAAGAGGGCCGCCAATGCGTCCCCTCCAGCAGATGCTATGCGTATCATATCGAGCTCCTCGCATTCTGTCTCGCAGACCCAGATATCGCGATCGTCGCAATAGGGCAGTCCTATCTTCACAACTATCTTGTGCCACTCTGATCCATTTTGTACTTCAATACTTCGGTCAAACATAGCGAGTCATCCTCAGATCGCAGGTCCATCAAAATGGTCGGAAAAGGGGACGGGTCCATTTATGTTCTTTTTGCCCATGACTCCAGCTACAACCCTGCGGATCTTGGCCGCCCTCGGCTGCGGATCGTGGATTCCAGGCCGAGTTTCGTGGTGGTTTGTTCGACCCAGTCATCAGAACCGAAAGGACGTCCCCGGATGACGCAGCGACGGAGGGAATCCAGCTCCGCGTCTGTCTGGGGTTCGTTAACGAGATCAACCCACGCACGCGGTCGAGACAGGGGCCAGGCACCCAGCCATCGCCGTTGGTCGACTGATCCACGTTCTCTCCGCCATAGGTTCGACCATTGCCAGTCTTCCGCCCGTTCGACAAGATTTGCACGAAGCGCGTTCCGTTCTACATACCGAATCACTTGATAGAAATAATCATCAGTTTCCACGGGAAACGATTTGAAGCGACCTTGGTAGACGTGTCCTTCGCCGACGCGACGGCGGTTCTTCTGCCAACGCGTGACATGCGTGACGGTCAGCCGTTGCATGAAGGCAGCCAAATCGCCATCGCCTTCCGGCCAGAGGACAAAATGCCAATGGTTTGGCATCAGGCAATAGCTACAGATCCGCATCGGCTGCTTCGCCAGAGTCTCTTCGATGATCGACTCAAATGCCGCATAGTCGGCAGGCTTGTCAAACAATCGCTGCCGACCCACGCCTCGATTGAGTACGTGAAACACCATTCCGCCCGGAGTGATTCGATTGGTTCTTGGCATAATAGAAAAAACTGCTATCGCGACTGGTCGCCTTCGTCAATAATGGACCTGTCCCATTTTATTATCTGCGAAATAGGAGTCGCACGATTCCATAGAGTCCGCAGTACCCAAAACCAAGTGCCATGAAAACACTGAATCGCCAATTGGTATCTACTAAGTGCTTCCAATCTGTCAATCCACCGGACAGCATAATTGTGGAGAGCAACATAACTGGCAGAAATGACAAAACGAATATGGCGTCACAAATTCGCATTCGCATTCCTTTCCAAATCACGCGAAGAACATGCTGATTCCACTGAGATCGCGACCGGCTGGCTAACAAATATCCTCCGGGGTTTTGCGGGTTAGCGGAATTCGGTCTTTACCGATTTCAAAGACATGAAGCCGCGGCGCTGATGCTGTTCAATCCCTCACTATTCGAGAGCGAAATCCTCTGGTTCTGACGGTGCCCACAACTGACAGAATTTCTCGCGCACGTAAGGATCAAGTTTTTCAGCGAACGTGATCGGCAATTGAAGTGATTTGGTCAGTTCCTGAACGTCTGCCAGATCCTTCAACCGATGAATATTCGTCATCCCGGATGCGAGCTTCAATTCGACCAGGGTCGTCAACGGAATATACTTTCGACCATCAAGTTCGACTGCGACCAACGCAGGATCGGGGAAGGCCACGGGCTTGGGCTTACCATCACCTGGAAATCCCCCTGCCACCAGAAACTCGATTTTGACGCCAAGTTCCGTATCGCGAAGACTGCGACTTCCGGCGAACGATTCAAGGTAACCGCGTCCAGTCAGATTTTCGTGGATCATCTGCAGCCCCTCGCGGGTCACGAGTAGATCGACATCCTCAGTAAAGCGTCGAAATCCATGTTGAAACAGTGCCATTCCCCCGACGATGGCGTAAGGAATGCCGAGTTCATCAAGCCGCCGGGCGATTCGGCACATCGCTCGCTGGACAGATCCCTGATTTTCAAAAAAGAGGCTTCCTTCGGTCAAAGCCCACCTCGAATTCTGAGCCATTCGTGTTTCAAACGGAATCCTAAGTGTGGATTCTAAATCCACCGCCAGCGGTAATTCTGGCGCAATGTCATTTAACATTCCGGCCTCCTTTCTCAACGCAGTTATCCTACTTCGTTTGCCAAGGGACAGCGACCCCATTTGAATGTTCAATCCCAATCGACCACGCCAGAGAAATTCATTCCAGATTCCTCGTCGTTGATTCACTTTTTCTGTAAGGTCAAGCCGCCGGCGATTGTGTATCGTTCAGGCGCTTGATCGCGGGAGTAAAGTGGATGACGATGACAGCTCCAGAGACTCGATCCAGTTTGCTGGTGAAGCTGCGGGAACCGCATGACCAGCAGGCATGGGGCGAGTTCGTCGAGTTGTATCTCCCATTAATTCTCCGACTGGCAAAACAACGGGGCTTGCAAGAGGCAGACGCTCGTGCGGATGGCAGTGGCCAGATAGATCGGTCGATTTGAATCCGATCCGTCGCGAGGTTCGTTTCGCGCCTGGATATCGACGATTGCCAGGAACCTAACCGTCAATTTTCTGATCCGTCAGTCGCGTCATCCCCGTGGGACGGGCGACAGTAATTTCGCCGATCGGCTGGATGACATTCCCGCCCCCGACGGACCTGAGTCGCAACTGTTTGATCTGGAACATCGACGCCAGTTATTCGCCTGGGCAGCATCCCAGATCGAAACGGAGTTTCGCCCATCAATTCGGCGATTGACGACTCAAGGGCGGTTGATGACAATGTTTAGCGTGGCGTTACGACGTCTTATTTGGGTTCGACCAATCAGCCGGAACGCGCTAGCGTCAAACGGCTGATGGACCATTCCGAATTCTAAGCCGTGATGCAGCACTCGATCTCAGTACAGGCTATTCCAGTTCGTCCAGTCCCGTTCAGGAGCACGAACCATGCGTTTTATGATGATGACCGCTGTTGCCGTGGTACTTCAGTCTGTCTCATTTGCCACAGCGGCACAGATGACTGGGGAGTACCTCGAAGCTCGTACCTGTGACGTCTATACCGGTCCTTGTTTTGCCAACGCCGAAATGGATCTGGCGGGTAAAGAAGCGGTGATGGCGTGGAAAGTCGACAAAGGGACTTGGAACAACGTCAATCTGGATGGCATGTCAGTCGCGCTGGTTGCCGTCTCTGAAAAGACGATGGGGTCCAGTCCCTATTTCAAAATGCGAGCGGGAAAAATCAATTCTGTGATCCTCGTCGACGAACGTGCCTCGAGTACTCAGCGAGATGCCCTGGTTTCGTTCGTCAAAGAAACCGTTAAGGAACTGACAACCAATATCCAGAAAGTGATCGCGGCACCGATCGAACTGGTGAATGATCACGAAGCAGGGAAGGGCCGATTTACGGCTGGAAACCTCGCCAGGATTGAAACTCGCGCCTTGGGGAAGGGTGATTGTGTCTGTTCCAATGAACAGGTGTTTTATGATCCGCTGTCGCCCGTCAAGAATTCTCAACCTGCTCTGGCGAGCACATTGAGCTATACGGGCGAAGGATTCGATCGGACATGGACGACTCATGGTCAGCGCAGTGCATTTCTGGCGACATTTCGAAGGTAATCGGCCTCTGCCGAATGACTCTGGAGAATCATGATGAATCGGTTTTGTAGTGCCGCGGTCTGTCTGATTGCCATTTCGGCCGGATCTGTCCTTGCCGCAGACGGAAAGCTGGCCCCCGTTGAAAAACTTCCGGCAGGCGTCTCTGAAAAGGTTGCCGCAACACTGAACACTGCCGGACAGCAAGTCGTCATCGACGGCAAGCCCGTCTGCACACTCTGGCTGGCCAAAGAGATGGCCGTCAAACCCGATTTCAAAGCGACATTATCAATCAAGTATCCACTCACCCAGGGGCAGTTGGTGGGGGTTCTTGAAGTCGTCAAGAAATCGGAATTCACCGATTTTCGTGGCCAGGATGTTGCCGTCGGTGTCTATACACTCCGCTACGGACAACAGCCAGTCGACGGAAACCATGTCGGAACCAGTGACCTGTCCGACTTTCTGCTGGCGATTCCGGCAAAGGCTGATGTCGATCCTGCCATTCCTGCGACGCCCCAAGACCTGTTCAAGCTGAGTGCCAAGACGGCGGGTTCCAATCATCCCGCCATTTACTCGCTGCTTCCACCCAAAGGTGATGACAAGACACCTTCGCTGTCCCATGAAAAGGAACTTTGGGTGATGCGACTGACCGCCGACGGTAAATCGCCCGCAGGAGTGGTCAAAGTCCCTCTGCGTCTGGTGATCGTTGGTGTCTCCGAGGGTTAACGATGTCACGGGATCGTAACCGTCATCCATACAGCTTGGCGACATAGTCTCCATAGCCATTGAATTTCACCGTCGGAAATCGCTCGCGAGTCCCCAGCATCCACTCTTCTGACTGACTCCAGCGCGGATGAGGAACTTTGGGGTCAACGTTCGCTTCGAATCCGTACTCGCGCGGATTCACGACGTTCCAGAAAGTCTTCGGGGGCTGCGCTGTCAGCGTGATCTGAACGATAGACTTGATACTCTTGAAACCGTACTTCCAGGGTAGAACGAGTCGCACAGGTGCTCCATGTTGTTTGGGGAGAGGTTCCCCGTAGATCCCCATCGCGACAAATGTTAATTCGTTCATCGCTTCTTCAATCGTCAGCCCCTCCGTGTACGGCCACGGAAACGACGAGTCGGACATGTTGGGAGCTTCTGTTGGACGATTGAAGGTTTCGAACTGCACGTACTTGGCCTGTGCTTCGGGTTCGACCAGCTTCAATAACTGGTGCAACTGGAATCCGGTCCATGGCACACACATCGCCCAGGTCTCAACGCAGCGGTGCCGATAGGCTCGCTCTTCAAACACAAATTTCTTGTAGAGTTCATCCAGGTCAAACGTCATCGGTTTGGCACAAAGCCCGCCGACCTTGATTTCCCACGGCGTGGGATTAAATCGGTCAACGTGCTCATACGTCTGCTTGCTCATCGAAAATTCGTAAAAATTCGTGTAGATGGCGGCATCCTGCTGAACCGTCTCGTCGCGTCCATACGTGAATTTCGGGTTGCGATCTGATGGATAGATTTCCTTGGAAGCCTTCGTAATTGGAATCTCGGCCGCTGCCTTCAGCTTTTCCGTGTTCGGCTTATGTTCTCCACAGCCTGGCAAAATCGAACTGCCAAGGATCCCCGCAGCTCCGATTCCCAACGAAGTAAGAAATTCGCGGCGGTGCTGCCCACGGTTATGATAAATCCCTTCATCCGTCAGCTTGTGCAACGACGGATCCCATGGTTTACGGCTGATAAAATTCATCGCGTCAGACCCCTCAATTGGAAATGGAGACGTCGAAGTCTACCCGATTTCCCCGGTTCGGTCAGTAGTAAATGAGCGGTCAGCGGTCAGCAAGAGTGAGACGGTTCGGCGCGGGTCTCCCGACCCCGCCGAAACTCGGGACCGAAGGTCTCCTCATTCTTTGGTCTGCATTCGCAGGGGAGAAATCAATATGGCGGGGTTGGGATTTTGGGCAGAACGATGGGGGGCAGAATGATAGAAGAAAGGAATTTCAACCTCATTCTTCATCATTCTGCCCCCCCATCGTTCTACCCTCGCATCTTCAACGAATGCATGTTCATGTACGGCGCAGTGCTCCCGACGCCATTAAAATACCCGACCGCAGTTCTCCTGTTTCTTCGGCCTGCGTTTGAATACGGCGGCAGACTCCATTTCGTGAGTCAGCACGTTAAGATCGATGACGGTAGTTCACCAGAAAGGAATCCATGACAATCTCCACTCGCCTGGAACAGGCAATCGTGCAACTCCAAACCAGGTACCAGCCACCCGACCATTCATCAGCCGACGCGAATGGCAGTGGCTGGTCACGATTTCTTCGAACATTATTGGGAATCTCGGCCAGTCACCCGGCCGATGAGACACTGACAGACCTGCTCGTCTCATCGCCCATCGCAACTCCATCGGCGGCATCAGGAACATCGGCAGGGGAATTGGTTGAGATCCTCAAACCGATTCCGCGTGGCCCGCAAAAAGCATCCGTTGTGAGAGCGGTCGCGGCGTGGTGGTTGACTCAATTCGGCGATGAGCTTTCTCCGGAATGGTCAGCGAGCGCCTCGTCGTATCGGGAATCGTTACGCCAGATCCGTGGACTGGGGCCAGCAACCGTGGACGAACTGTTGCTGTTCGCCGCAGATCTGCCTGTATTCCCCATCGACCGAACAGCACTGCGAGTCGCCATCCGGCACGGATGGATCGACTGGCCTATCGAAGACGAAGACGCACAGTCCTTCTTCACCAGTGGCCTTGATCGCTCCATTCCGTTGATGAAAGACTTCTCAAGACTCCTGTCAAAAGTCGGAGATAACTTCTGCGGAAAGGAACCTCACTGCGAAGGCTGCCCTCTTCAGTCGCTGCTGCCAGGCAGTGGACCGAGGGAGTGTTGAGGATCAAGCGGTCAGCGGTCAGCTTTCAGCGGTCAGCAAGACGTAAGCAGACGGTTTGATCGAGTTCTATTCTCATCTTCCTCTTGCTGAAGGCTGACCGCTTGTCGCCCACGCACAACCGCTACCATCGGAGTCTTCGCAGCCAGGCCGGCAATTTTCGCCGATTGTTATATTCTTCGCTGTCGCCCCAAACCTCCAACTGCCGATCCCTGAATGTGAGTGTAGATAACATGGGAGGGCAGTGCGGCCATGCGATATGATCGAATTGTGATTGGTGACGGAAATGATGCCGTTCGTACGGCCGTCACGGCTTCAGCAGAATCAAGCCGGGTGGCACTCGTTTCCAGCTCGGATGTAACTTGGACACGAGTGAATAGCCTGCTGTTACGGAAGTCGGCCGAACGACTGATCCGGTCTGGAGCAATCTCCGTTTCTGCCTTGCGAACGGATGTCTGCAGCGTTGTTCAGGCTCAAGTGGAACGTGACCGCGCGTCACTCGCTCGACTGGGCGTCGACGTGTTCACGGGAATCGCTCGATTCATGAACGCAAACTCGCTGGCTGTGGCTCGATCAGGAAATGACTTCCTGGAACCGATTATTATTTCCGGCGAACAGATCATACTGGCCTGCGGAACCGAACCCGCGAAACTCGGCGCATTCCCGTTTGATGGGCGACTGATCCTGTCCCCGGATCAGTTCCTTGAACGAGATTCCCTGCCGTCGTCGATGATCGTTGTCGGAGCAGGTCGTACCGGACTGGATCATGCCATCGTTCTGGCAATGCTCGGCGTCGAAGTCACTGTCGTCGATGAACACACAAACCTGTTCGACCTGTGCGGCGGATTGATCGGCGGACCACTGATCACGGTTCAATCACTCGATATCGCCCTGCGTCTGGGTGAAGAAGTGATTGGGATCGAACGACATTTTGACCGGGCCGATGTTTCTGTCAGCACGGCGAGTGGGCGACGATTTACTGCAGGCGGCGTTCTGGTCTGTATTGGCAGAGTCGGACGCACCAACGGACTGGATCTGGAACTGGCGGGGGTTGGATTGGATGAACATGGACGAGTCTGGTGCGACGCGAACGGAATGACCTGGGTTCCTTCGATCAGTGCAGTTGGCGACGTCGTCGGATTTCGCCCCACTGTCCTGGCCGGGTGAAGCTTTCGTACTTACATGCCTCGTACCAGATCAATGGCACGTTCCAGATCGTCGGGCAGTGGAGCGGTAAATGTCTGCCACTCATGAGTGATGGGATGTGCAAAAGAAATCTCAGTCGCGTGCAACGCCTGGCGATCAATGTAAGGAGAAATCGGCAACGGGGCAGGGCGGCCTGGTTGTGGAAGTTCACGATCAGGCTTCAATGCCCCCAGCATCCCATAGAATTCGTCTCCGACGATCGGATGTCCGATCGTCGACAGATGCACACGAATCTGATGCAACCGCCCTGTCCGTGGTCGTGCTCGTATGAGCGTATGCCGGGGATAGCGTTCGATCACTTCATAATTCGTCTTGGACGATTTGGCATCCAGAGCATCAGCCTGACACGACATTAGCGCACTGGCTCCCCCGCGTGCCCGGCCAATCGGCAGATCGACCGTCCCTTCGTCTTCTTTCACGATACCATCGACCAGAGCCGTATATGATTTCGCGATCCGTTCACGCTGGAATTCGATCGACAGCAACCGGTGCGACAGATGGTCCTTGGCCGTCGCCACCACACCACTGGTATCGCGATCGAGGCGATGCACGATTCCAGGTTTCTTCTGGCCGGGATAGTCCGAGTTCAGATCAAGGTAATGTTGCAGCGCATTGGTCAGCGTTCCAGAGGGGTTCTTCCCGGACGGATGAATGATCAGCCCTGCAGGTTTATTGACGATCAGCAGCCATTCATCTTCAAAGACGATTCCAAACGCAATTTCTTCCGCGGGCATCAGATTGTCGGGTGGTTCAAGCAGTCGGACCGATACAGATTCTCCGGTAAACACCCGCTGATCAGGTGCCGCCACCTGACCGTTGACGGTGACCTGTCCGGCTCGAACCAGTCGATGCAATCGCCAGGCGGTATAGCTGCGCAGGTGCCGGGCGAGAAACGTATCAACGCGAGTCCCGGAAAGGTAACCTTCGACAATCGCAGTCGCAGAATGCATATTCACTTACTTCGAAAAGCAGATCAGATCGACGGCGGAATCTCAAATTTCTGAGATCACGCCGCGAGGATGGAATTTCGAAGTTAGCAACTTAAGGGCTGAATGCAATCCGTCACCAATTCTTTCCCGGAAGCGACAGTCGGAAACAATGTTGCGAATGGGGCAAGTCGACTTGTAAACCAGGTCACTAAGAACGAGCTGCCACGCGCGGGATGAGGCGTAGGACCAGAATATGGCAGGTGGCACAGATGATCAGGAGGACAAACGTCAAAACGTAAATGCCTGACGGACTCGGGCGGATCAGATTGAAAAGCATCACGACCGCGAAGTAGACCATGATCATTGTTCCAATCGCCAGAGGAACCGCCCCCCAGCGGACGAAGAGAGCGTAGACGGCAGCAAAGTGGGGAACCAGTAATAACAGGGCAAGGATTGCATGGCCTTCGAACCAGAAGAAGTGCAAGACATTTTTGACGTCGAAACAGCATCCCACGGTCAGACATAGGATTCCCGGATACATCCCTGCGACGGTCCCCATGAATTTGGAATAGAAGACACTGGGTACGGAACGCGGGAGCATCACCAGTGACGCCAGCGTTTGGCCTCGCACCTCTTCCTGAACCGACCATGCGACCAGCAGCGCAGATTCCCAGACCAGGAAGATCATCGCCCAGCCCAAAAACAGCGAGACAGAATTCGATTGTGGTATCCCCCACAACAGACTCGCTCCCATGCAAAGCACGAATAAAAAAGGATAGAACACGATCCTGACCAGCCTGCGACTGAGCCCACCCGCCGTAAAATGAAAGTCTTTCCAGGCAAACGCGTTCTTCCACGCGCGACCCGGTGAGAACGATCTGCCGATCCCGCGCTGGCTTCGTGACAATCCGGTTCGCGTCGTCGCTTCCGTCGCAGGTTCGCGTGAGGCGTATCCAAAACAACACCACGACAACCCGAAGCAGAAAAGCCCAAAGCTGACATTCGAAACAGCTTGCAAACTGACCGCAGAATCGCCGAAGCCCGAGACAATAATGTTGCCAACACGGGTGAACAGGCTGCAGGAAGCTATCGTGTCCAGAAACATCAGGAATCCATGTGAGGGAACACGGATGAATCGCGTGATGTTGCTCACCAGTTGCTGACATAGGAATGGAACCACCCCATAAACAAACAGGGCGACAACCATCCAGGTCCCGGCAGTCCGTGTTCGTGGTGCCAGTGTCGAACAGAGCAAGCCTCCGCCTGCCAGCAGCACCATGTAACTTCCCAGCCCGACATAAACCGCCTGAACCTGAGCCAGGGAGACACCCCCCATCGTGATCGCCAGCAGTGTGAAGGGGTACTGGATCGCAATCAGCAACAAGGCCTGAACGAGACGGCCACCCAGCTTTCCGATCAGCAGACCGAGCGGGCTGATTCCCGCCATCAGCATCAGGCCCAGCGTATCTTCTTCTTTTTCCTCAGTGATCGTCGTCGAAAAGAAACTGATGCCGAGTAATGTCAGGCAGGCGACGTTGAGATAAACAATCGCTGAAAAGAACCTCAGCCCCGGTGCTCCGAACTGCCAGGCCATTGTCAACACAAATACGAGCGCAACATAGATACCGACCATCAACCCCAGTCGCACAAGATGCGTCTGCCACGACCGGGCATCCGTCCGTAATGATCGCTCCAGAAGTGCCAGCGCGCCGTGAAACATGCAGGAAGGCTTTCAGTCTGGTATCGCAACGCAGGCCGTCGTCATTCCTTCTTCAGCGGGATAACATGAAAGTCCCGAACTTCCAGCACGCTTTCAACGGCACCTATGTCAATACGTTGTTTTGCAGTGAGCATGTACGGCTTATCCTCGGCAAAAACCAAGTCATCATTGACGAAGACCTGCATTCCATCATCGGTCAGTCGCCATCGAAGCCTGTACCAGACGCCCGGTTTCAGAGGACGCTGCAATGATGCTGCAATACTTCCGGATTCCTGTTCGCTACCATCGGGTCGAGTCGCCCGAAGCTCACCAGACTTCGCCTCCCAATTGAAAATGACGCAAGACCCTCGGTAGGCACGAAACCGGATATTGTCCTTTTCCGTCCGGGCAACAGCGTTAATTTCAATCGGCCCGGAAAACTCTTCTTTTGTAAAAATTCGAGCGAACTTGTTGACCTGAAAAGCATCACCAACGACTTTCGCTTTTCCGAGGTCAAGGTGTGGCCACAGATCAAATTGAACGGTCTTCAACTCCGCTTCCAGCGCGGCCGCACCTTCGTCGTCCTTAGCTCGAATACGGGCCTTGATCGCAGCAGTGTAGGCAGTTTCGAGCTTGGTTCGAGACACGATACGGCGTTTACTGATCGCAACAGGTATACCGTTCGGAACTGCATTACATTTCTCAAACGCATCTCGCTCGGACTTGATCTGAGCGATCAGCTTCTTGTCCGCAGCCTTCCGCGCGGTCTCCTCTCGCCGCTCAAAGGCATCCAAAACGTCCGTCTGATATGTGGTCAGTTCATTCTGATAGACACTCTTTGCACGATCGAGGTCTTTCTGGACGGTATCCTGTCCCCACGCACCGACGGAAACACTGATTGACAGAGCAATCGTTACAAGAACCGTCGCAGTACGAATCATGTCGTGCTCCCAGTCAATTTTTCCGCGATGATCACGCACGGACATGCTGTCCGTGCGACGAATTCATCCCGCGCATTGAATCAAGCCAGCTTCCCTCGACAGTAGGCTGCCCCTGCTTCCAGAGCTTCCGCCAGTTTGCTGGGGTCTTTCCCGCCTGCTTCCGCCAGATCGGGACGACCACCACCGCCACCACTACAGATCTTCGCGGCGGTCTTCACACATTCTGAAGCGTTCAGCCCCTTGGAAACGAGAACATCTTTACTGACGGCAGCGATGAAGGCTGCCTTGCCATCGTGTTCCATCGCCAGCAGGATGGCGCAGGACGGGGCCTTTTCACGAATCCGGTCGACGAAGTCCTTCAGCGAATCGCGAGGACAATCGGCCGCATTGTGGACGATCAGCTTCACGCCGTTAATCGTTTCCGCCTTGGCCACCAGTTGCGCCGCCGCATCGGCCAGCGAGGCTACGGTGTACTTGGCCAGTTCCTTGCGAGCTTCCCGCAATTCGCTCTGCAACGCTTCGATCTTGCGTGGCAATTCGTCCGGCTGACTCTTGATCAGCGCTGCCGACTCTTTCAGCAAGGCTTCGGTTTCACGGACGCGAGCCAACGCCTTCGGTCCCGTGAAGCAGGTGATCCGGCGGACGCCCGCTGCAACCAGTTCGTCCCGGATGACTCGGCACAGCCCAACCTGTCCCGTGTTACTCAGGTGAATCCCCCCGCAAAGTTCACGACTGAATTCACCCATGCTGACGACGCGGACATTGTCCGGATACTTTTCGCCGAACAGAGCCATCGCTCCGACTTGCCTGGCTTCTGCAATCGGCATCAGTCGAGTAGAGACCGGTGCCCCTTCAGAAATCCGGGCGTTGATTTCATCCTCAATATTCAGCAGTTCGTCGTGGGTCAGGCCTTTGGAATGAGCGAAGTCGAACCTCAGTTCGTCCTGCTGGACCTTCGAACCTCGCTGAGTCGCATTCTCACCCAGGTACTTGCGAAGAGCATGATGCAGGATGTGCGTGGCGGAGTGAGCCCGGCGGATTCCTTCACGACGCGCCGAATCAGCCACAGCATGCACTTTCGCACCTGGTGCAATCGTCCCGAAATTCAGCCGGCCGATATGAACGAGCAGTTCACCGTCACGCTGAGTGTCCTGAACGTCGAATTCGAAGCCGGGGCCACTGATGGTCCCGATGTCTCCCACCTGACCACCCGCTTCGCCATACAACGGTGAACGGTTGAGGACAACACCGACTTGAACCCCCGCCTGATCAAACGACTTGGCCAGTTGACCATCGGCAATGACCCCGACTATCTCAGCATCAGCCTTCGTTGTGTCGTAGCCAAGAAACTGAGTCCCGCCCGCTTTACGCAGCGTATCGAGCGGTCCGGCGGACATGACAGAGTTTGCGAAGGCACCGCGACCGCTTGTCTTCTTGTGCTCTTCTTTGCACTCCTGGAAGCGAGCCATGTCGACGGACAACCCTTCATTCGTTGCCAGCGACTCAGTCAATTCGATCAGGAACCCGTCGGTCTGATGCAGGTCGAAAGCAGCATCCCCCGACAGAACTTTGGAGCCTTCCTTCTTGGCCGTATCAACGAGTCGTCGGAAACGGGTGATCCCGCTTTCCACAACCTTTTGAAATTGTTTTTCTTCTTCATGAATTCCATTGGCGACCGCATCGACCGTCTGCAGGAATTCGGGATAAGGCTGCTTCATCACTTCGGCGACAGCCGGCACGAGCTGGTACAGGAATGGCTCCTGTTTCCCCAGCAAGAAACCTTCCATTGCAGCGCGGCGCAACAGCAATCGGACGATGTAGTTTTCCTTTTCGGGACCAGGGCCGCAGCCTTCATGCAACGCGAAGGAACAGGCACGCACATGATCGGCGATCCGGCGCAGAGCTCGACCTTCGGGTGCAGAGTACTCGTATTTCGCCCCGACGATTTCACCGGCCGCCTGACAAAGCGGCTTCAGCGTGTCGATTTCAAAGTTACTGAGCACACCTTGCAGCGTGGAGGCACAGCGTTCCAGTCCCATCCCGGTGTCGATGTTTTTCTTCGGCAGCGGATGCAGGTTCATCGGCGGATTGCCAACACGGTTGAACTGCGTGAACACCAGGTTCCAGATCTCAACCGGCTTGGTCGCACCGGGGGGGAGGTAATAGATTTCGCTGCATGGACCGCAGACACCATCCGGTCCTTGTGAAGGACTCGACGCCGGCCAGAAGTTTTCCCCTTCGTCTTCGCGAGAAATCCGGTTGGCGGGGAGCTTGACTTCATTGTTCCAGATCCCGAACGCTTCGTCGTCGTCGAGATAGACCGTGACCGTCAAACGGGTCGGGTCGAGGCCCAGCCATTTCTTGGCCGTCAGGAATTCCCACGCCCAGTGAATCGCTTCCTTCTTGAAGTAGTCACCGAACGAGAAGTTTCCGAGCATTTCAAAGAA
>JBAWWJ010000192.1:0-16641 GCA_037146815.1 Planctomycetota bacterium | reverse complement strand
AGGTTAAGCATAGTTCGCTTTTCCTCGCGCCCACTTTTCTTGGGCAAGTCCAGTTTGCCAGTTGGTGTCAAATGCTTCGCAAACGCCGTTCGCAGTCACTGGAAGGTCGAGAACACCTGCCACTGGTGCCTCGACGTCACCTTTCGAGAGGACGAATCTCGCATCCGCGAGAATCATCTGCGCCAGACTCATGCCTGGCTCAATCGCTTCACGCTGTCACTCCTCAAACAGCATCCCAGCAAGCAAAGCATCGCCATGAAGCGACGAAGTTGCGGATGGAACGATAACTTCCTCCTCGAAGTCCTATGCGGCAAAACAACTTAGTGGGCGCTGGCCCTGCCTTGGAGTGGCATCGGTGTTTCTCGCACTATTGGCCGCGAGGGGATTCGATGTTCAATCCACCTCGAAGGAATCCTCAACGAAGGTGCAACTCCTGCGTTCCATTCCTCTCTTACTTATTATGGATGCCGTGTTGATGTTTCTTCTGGATCAATCCATTTTTGGGTCTAAGTGGACGGGTTGGACTCAATTCGTAATGGAACAAATCCCTGGCGAGATTCAAATGTCGGCCGCGATCATGCTGGCTTCGGTGGCCTTCCTCTGTTGGCGCGGAAGATTTTCCGATCGCGTCCAAGGACTCCTGGCGTTTGGGATCCTTGCCCTTGATCTCGGATTCTTCAATGTTCGTGCCGTGAGATATCAAGTCGATGATCCGCCACCTCTACCTCGCAATGTGCAGACCGAGGACCGACAATTTCGTTTTGTTGAGGGTTCTGAGGCACTTCGTTTTTCAAAGGATGCTGTTCGCTATAGCCGGCTTGTACCACAGGCGACACGATTTCAAGTTCGGATGATTGGCACAAACGAGGGTGGGGTCTTGCCTGCCGCCTGTGAAGTCCTGTATCGCAACTTGCAGGAAGATCCAGAAAAAACACTGCGTCAAAGTTCTTGCCGCAACATTGTTTCCAATCCCAAACATCCGCGATCAACGCCCGTTGTCGAACCACTCCCGCGAGTTCGCTTCATTCCAGAGTCGAATCACGAGAGCGCGAGCGGCCAGGACCTTGTCAAGATTCTCACCGACGAACCGCAGTCGATTGAGGCTCAAATCCAGACCCCGTTGGGTGGTCAGTTCGTAGTGGCCGACACGTTCTATCCCGGATGGTCGGCATTGATCGATGGAGACCCGGTTCAGATTGATCGCGTTGACAACTGTTTTCGCGGAATTCAGGTTCCTGCAGGTGACCATGTCATCCAGATGCAGTTTCGTTCCGATTCATTTATCTTCGGAAGCCGACTCACCATTGTCGGAAGTCTTGCAATCGTCGTGTTGGCTTGGCTCGCTTTTCGGGAGAGATTACTCATCAAACGGCATTCATTGAGCGTTTCCACCCCAAGCTGATTAAGTGAGGTAACGGTCTGGAATCGATAATATTGCCGCGAACATACTGCCCCATGTTCGACCGGTCACTCCCATTGATGATGACGCCATCGGCATTGAAGAGTTCGGAATGGTAATTCACCGAGGTTACGCTTCAGGCCGTCCCGATGACTGAAACCTGAGACTTCCGTTTCGACGGAATCTCCGGTAACCTCCTTCGCATCAGACTATTTTTATTCACAGAGGAGGCGGGAAATGGATTTGCGTCTGGCTGTTTTGGCCGCGGGGTTATTGGCTGGAAATGTGGCGTTGGCTCAAGTCCCCGCAAAGGTTGGTGACTGGCCTCAATGGCGCGGCTCAAATCGTGACGGGATCAGTCAGGAAACTGGACTACTGCGCGAATGGCCAACGGAAGGCCCTAAGGTGGTCTGGCAGGTCGATTCGGTGGGTGTCGGGTATTCGTCGATCATCATCAAAGATGGTCGCATTTATACTCAGGGGGATCTCGATGGCGTGGAACACGTAATCGCTCTTGATGCTGCTGACGGAAAGGTACTCTGGGCGGTTCAGCCAGGTCCTGTCAAAAGTCTACTGGCCGATCGGCTGGCCAATGAAATGAAGCAACTGGATCGCGATAAAGATGGCATCGTCGATGAGCTGGAAGCGTTGCAGCGATTTGGGTGGGACTTCACGAAGTTTGACAAATCAGCGGGTGATGATGTTGACGCTCGGGCAAAAGCACGTGCCATCGCTTTGTTTGCAAAGGTCGACAAGGATGGAGACAGCAAGCTGACGTTTGCCGAAGCAGGCAACCTGTTTCGCGATAAGTTTGAACAAGTTGATTCTGAAGACAAGTCGGCCGATTCTGCAAAGTTGGCAGCGACTCGAGCTGCCGAATACTTGAAAGCCCTCGACAAAGACGGGGATGGCAAACTGTCCCGAAAGGAAGTCGGAGGGACACCGCTGGATCGTCACTTTGGTCGCATCGATCAGCGTGACCCCGTCACGAACAAGGGCGACGACCATTTGACGCTGGAAGAAATGGAAGCTGCGTTTGCCAAGCACGAACCGGGCCGTGACGGAACACTGAGCCAGGCGGAACTGGTGGACTTCTATGTCCGCAACAAAGTCGCTGGCGACGGTAAGCTGACTCTGGAAGAATTACGAGGCCCATTTGGCGGGTATCGTAACGGGATGGGAGACGGGCCTCGTGGAACCCCCACGATTGATGGCGACAAACTTTATGCCGAAGGGGGTAACGGCGACCTTTCCTGCCTGGATGCCGCAACTGGCAAGACCCTGTGGTATGTCAGTTTGACCAAGGACTTTGGTGGAGGTCTACCCGGTTGGGGCTATTCTGAATCCCCGTTGATCGTCGATGGCCTGGTCATCGTGACTCCGGGTGGAAAAAACGGGACGCTGGTCGCACTCGATAAAAAGACGGGTGAGGTTGTCTGGAAGAGTGGCGAGCTGACCGAAGGGGCTCACTATTCTTCACCTTTGGTTGCGGAAATCGGCGGTGTGCGACAGATCGTCCAGTTCTCCAATGCCAGTGTTTTCGGAGTGGCGATCAAGGACGGGAAGTTCCTGTGGAAGTACAATAAGCCTGCCAATGGAACGGCCAACTGCTGTTCTCCAATTGTTGACCAGGACTTTGTATTTGCTTCCAGTTCGTATGGAACCGGTGGTGGTCTGGCGAAGATCACGAATTCCGATAACAAGTTCACTGCCGATGAGGTCTATTTCGAAAAGAAACTCGATTGCCACCACGGCGGAATCGTGAAGATTGGCAGCAATATGTACACCAACGGTGGCGGACCATTGATCTGCATGGACTTCATGACAGGCAAGACGATGTGGCAGAACCGCAGCGTCGGCAAGGGAGCACTCGTTGCTGCCGACGGGATGTTGTACCTGCTCAGCGAAAACCACGAAGTCGCGCTGGTCGATGCCAGCCCGGGCGAATATGTAGAAAAGGGTCGATTCAAAGTTAAAGGCCACGGCCGCCCCAGTTGGGCTCATCCCGTCGTTGCTGGTGGCCGCCTCTACATCCGTGATCAGGAATCGCTGACCGCGTACGATGTACGTGCCAAGTAGGTCGTTGCACTCTTGATCTCCCCTGTCAGACTAGAACTGTCAGGCCAATGAGGGCAGAACGATCGAAGAATGCACAATCGTGGTTCTTCATCGTTCTGCCAAATGTATTGCCTTCTTTCGTCCGTGAAAGGATGTGGAGACCTTTGGTCGAGCATTTCGGCCGAGCCGAGCCGCGCGACATTAGGTTCATCGCATTCCATCCACTTGCCTTATAGATTACCCAATCGATACAATCTTCCCAATCGGGGGTGGCATTCTGCTCGGCTCCGTTTCGCCGAACTTCCCCCATTTTGAAAGGGATTGACAATGAATCGGTTCGTGTTGGGATTGGTGAGTCTTTGTGGGTTGAGCATTTCTGCGTCCGCGGATGCTCAAGTTTTCGCGTACGATGCCCCCGCTTCCATTTACGTTCCAGGAGCCGTATTCACCCAGCAGTACTCTCCGCCGGTCTATTCCCAGCCTGTATACGCCCAACCCGTTTACTCACAGCCAGTCGTAGTTCAGCCTGGTGGAGTTGTCACATCCAGCTACTACGCTCCAGCGTATATCCCTTCGGGCGTTGTGCAAATGTCTTACAGTGCGCCCGTTGTTGTTCCAGTTCGCACGGTCATCTCGGCACCCGTCGTGGTTGGCCCTACGGTGGTTCGTGAAACGACGCGCGTTACCCCGCATCACTACAGTCAGACTGTGCGAACGAACGGCCCCACTGGCCCGCACTACAGCCGAGTCCACGTTCACTCGAGCCTGTTTGGGACAACTGTTCGTGAGCGAGTTCGCTAACTCGCTTGATGGAACGCGTCCAATTTCAGTTTCAAATCGAAGCCACGTGAAATCAGAGGATTTCAGGTGGCTTTTGTATTGATCCGCAGCACGTGCCCTGTCAGGTGGGCCATAGCGAAGTAGCGACACTACGATCGTGCCGTTCGTGCTGCATCGATCAACTTTCGAACTCGATCAACGTCGACCGGGCTGTTGATGTGGAGATCCTGTTTCAAGGAACTGCCGACGATCAGACCCTTTGCGCCGGCATTCATCAGTTCTGCCACGTTGGTAACTGTCACTCCACTTCCCACGAATACGGGGACGGGACTGGCAGCATCCCTGACAACCGACAGTTGATCCGCATCGGTCGGGTCGCCAGTCGCCTGACCTGAAACAATGATCACATCGGCATGGGCTCGTTCCACCAGATCTTTCGTTTCAATATCGATTGGGCGATGGGCCAGGGACGCTGAATGCTTAACATCGACATCTGCCATGATTCGGATGTGCTGGCAACCGAGAGCGGCACGTTCTCGCAGTAGGTCATGTGCAATCCCCTGCACAATCCCCTGGTCTGTCAATCGGGCACCTGCCAGCACGTTGACTCGAATGAATTCTGCACCGCAGACCGCAGCGATGGCCAAGGCGCTGCGGCCATCGTTGCGAAGAACATTGATCCCCAGCGGCAAGTCCGTCACCTGCCGAACAGCCATGGTCAGCGCCGTCATCGCCGCGACTGTTACCGAAGGGACTCGATCGGGAAAGAATGGAGTGTCGCCAAAGTTCTCCAGCATCAGCCCGTCGACGCCCCCGTCACGTAATGCTATCGCGTCGCGACAGACAAATCGGACGATCTCCGGGAAGTTACCCTGGAATCGCGCCGAACCCGGCAATGGGGGAGCATGCAGCATCCCGACCACGGGAACGTTCATTTCAGACCATCGTGAGATCATCACCAGACCTTTAAAAGAATCGCAGCGATTCGCCGCTTTCAATTCATGGCGAACTACTGTGAAGACCTGTGCAATTGCACGACGATTCCATCGAGAAACGTGGCCAGATGTTCGGCGGCCGCCATCGCGTTTTCTCGCATCCGCCACATATCCTTGACGCTGGAGGGCCGCTTCCAAAGTGATCCGATCACGGCACCGAATCGGACCGCGCCAGTTTCGCCGACGAGACTCAAGACTTCCGGAGGCAGGTCGGCCGAGAGATCGTCGCTGATTGTCCGAACGGCCATGAATCGCGTTTTCGTTTCACGACAGACCGTGGCCACTGACAGAGTCTCCATGTCGACTGCAATGGCACCCGTTTGAATCGCCAGTGCCTGCTTTTCAGCAACGGTTCTGACCATCTTGTCGACCGTCAGCGTCCGCCCGACAAACAGGCCCCGTGCCGGATCAGAATTCATCCCGATATCAATCTTCAGTTGCTCACCCTGCAAACCGACGATTTCGTTCGCCACAACGATATTACCGATCTTTAAATCGGGCTGCAGCGCCCCTGCAAAGCCCGTGGAAATGATCCATCGGGGGTGATGTGCATCCTGCAGAGCCATGGTGGCCCGGCGAGCACGGACGGGACCGGTCCCTGCTTCCACAACCGCAATACGAATCCCGTCGTACAGACCACCGATAAACTTGAACGCCCCCCCGCTATACGTCTTCTGCCGCTGGCACCGCCCGAGAAACTCGCCGATTTCCAGAGGTAACGAACAGACCATCCCAATGTCGGCGCGAGTGGCATCGATCTGGGCGACATCCTGGTTCGTCATTGTGGGCTGAATCCTTGTTGTGAGCCCAATCGGACTCTTATAGAACGTGGACATTTGCGTGATCGTCTCTGGAATGTCGGTCATTCACAAGCGAAACGCCCTGGAAGGCCAGAAATGCCCCTCAGGCTCTGGGGGCCAGATCGTCGTGATTCACTCCGCGAATCGACGTTTCCTGGTTGACAGACGTCTGAGTGCAAGGCGCATATTTGAGTTTGAATACGCAAATGCAGCGTTGGTTCGCGGACTGAACCACGACTATCCGCGTGACGATTTTGTACCGTGGTTCCTTCGGAACGGACTTCCTCAGAAACCGTAGCGCCGTGTGCCCGTTTCCAAGACTCAAAAGGGCGATTGCCCTGAAGCAGAAGAACGAATCGCCGACGCCATAATCTGACTGTCGGAAGACTTCATTCATAAACTCGTATCGCTTCCATCTTGCTGTCGTAGCGATGCTTGTATGCTTGGCCAACCGGGGAAAAAGGCGTTCGTCTGCTTTCGGTAAACAGCGTAATCTGGACGTCGTTCTGTAATCGTACTTTCCAGAAGTGTCACTCCCGACACTTTCATCAGCAGAATCGACATCAACAGCGGGCTGCCAAGTGTCCACCATCCGCCCGCAGAAAGTGCCAGCAGATAGACGCCCCACCAAACGCAAAAGTCCCCAAAATAGTTCGGGTGACGGGTGTATTTCCATAACCCCTGGTTCATAACTTTTCCACCGTTTTCCGGATTAGCTTTGAACCGTGCGAGCTGCCAGTCGCCGATTGATTCAAAACAGAATCCAATGACCCACACGACGATTGCCAGTCCGTCCAGCCATGACATCGGACGTGGATTGAAAGCAGTGATGACTGCCTGAATCGGGAATGAGACAAACCACAGGATGATTCCCTGCAGCAGAAAAACGGTGAACAGGCTGACACATGTAAAGCGGGCTCCATGGCAATGTCGCATGGCTTGATACCTGCGATCTTCACCATGGTTCCAGTTTCGCCACGTAAGGAAAATAGATAGTCGCAAGCCCCAGACTGTCGTCAGGATTGCCAGCACGGCGGGCCGTGCCTCTGAATGTGAGTGAAACCACCAGCACAGCCACGTCACCACGACAAACCCGCTTCCCCAGAACGGGTCTACGATACTCGCATCGCGTCGAATAACGCTGGCAACCCACAACAGAACCATCAGGACGAATAATGTACCAAGGCTGACCAGCAATGATTGAACAAATGGTGACAACAGCTTCAGTCCTGAAAAAGTTATCGCACGGCTCGCTGTAACAATGAATGTGACACCATCCATTCCTGGCCGTTCGAGTAACCAAACAATTCCGAGACGGCCATGAAGAACATCCGCCAGCGATGTAACCAACGCCTCGCTTCAAGTGGTCCGTAGGTGTCTTCCAGAATTGGCAGAACGACAGATCGTCTGGTGTCGAGTTGTTTCAGCCACGCATCGGCGGTCCGCTGATAGTGCCGACCATCCCAGTTCCATTGTCTAATCACCTGTAAATCGTCACTGAAATATCGCAGGATGTTCTCGTTTGGCATGATCCCGCCCGTGAAAAAATAGCGGCCCATCCAGTTCGCAGCCCCATCAGTTTCAAAAGGGTAAACCAATGTTCGATGGCAGAAGATATGTACGAACAACTTCCCGTCGGGCTTCAACCACGATGAAATTCGTGACAGTAGCAACTCGTAGTTGCGCATGTGCTCGAACATTTCCACCGAGACAACACGATCAAACAGCGCGGGCTGACCGTTGATGTCAGGCGGTGCGAAGGTGTTCATGTCGGCCGTAATTGCATTGAGGTTCGTCAATCCTGCCAGTTTCGCCTGCGCCTCAATGAAAAGTCGCTGGGGTGTCGAATTGGAGACAGCCGTCACGTGGCTGTTTGGATACCGCCGAGCCATCCACAATGACAAGGAGCCCCAACCGCAACCGAGTTCCAGGATCCGCTGTCCATCCGCGATCTGAGCGTGTTCACACGTGGCACGCAGGGCATTTTCTTCCGCGTCTCTCAGCAAGGCAGGACCATCAGGCCATAAGCAACAGCTATATTTCCGATGCGGCCCCAGTACTTCCACAAAGAACTCGGGTGGAAGTTCATAGTGCTGTTCGTTCGCTTTTTTGGGAACAGGTGCAATTGGTGCCGACCGCATCGATTCAACGAACCGTGCTTGTGCCAGCACGACTCGCTCTTCCCGGTCATGGGAGAGATCCAGCAGTCGCTCGCCGCAGAGATTTCGCATGGCGCGACGCGTAATGGAATCGGGAACGAGCCCCCGTTCCACGGCGCCGATGGCGAATTCTAGAAATGTCATGTCGATACCTGCTGCAAGTCATGCGAACGGTTTTGAGAATCCACTGGTGCATCCCACTGATTGCGTCGCACGGGGTCCGACGCTGCGACGCTCAACTGAATCGGATCTCGACGGCATTGCGGCTTGTCGAACTGAATTTGAATGACACCGACGTGACGCTCTTCGAAGACCGCTTCACAATAGCATAAATAGTAATTCCATAGCCGAATGAATTCGTCTGAGTATCCCTGCCGTCGGACCTCGTCAAGACGCTCGTGGAACGCCTGTCTCCACCGCCTGAGGGTTTCTGCGTAATGGGGCGCAAAATCTTCGGCGTGGACAAATCGCATGTCTGTTGTCCGCCCATTTGACTCCAACATCGCTGCTGTCGACGGAAGACATCCTCCTGGAAACACGAATCGCTGGATGAAATCGACGCCGCCCAGATATTGCTGATAGCGGCGTTCTGGCATGACGATCGCCTGCAGAACTGCCGAGCCTTCGGGGTGAAGAAGCTCACCGATCTTGCGAAAGTAGGTGTCGAAATACTTGTAGCCGACGGCCTCGATCATTTCGATCGAAACCAGTTTGTCAAATTTTCCAGTCAGGTCGCGATAGTCCTGCTCCAGCAGCGAAATTCGATCTGACAGGCCTGCCGCGGCAATTCGTTCTCGGGCAATCGCCGCCTGGTTGCGTGAAATTGTCGTCGTCGTAACCTTGCACCCGTAATTTGTCGCCGCGTGAATCGCCAATCCACCCCAGCCCGTGCCGATTTCCAGGAGATGGTCGGTTTTATCCAGAGAGAGCTTGCGGCAGACTCGATCGAATTTTTCTTCAGAGGCCTCTCGCAGGGAATTGTTGTCGTCGAGAAAAATGCCGCTCGAATAGGCCAATGTTTCATCGAGCCAGAGTTTGAAGAAATCGTTTCCAAGGTCGTAGTGAGCGCCGATGTTCTTGCGGCTTCCCATGCGACTGTTCGATCGCAGCCAGTGATAGGTTCGATTCACCAATCCCTGAATGCGCGCCAGCCCACCATCGAGCTGATCTGCATTGTCGAGATTGCGGACAAATATTCGAATCAGGCGAGTCAAATCGTCGCAATCCCAGTCGCCGCGAATGTACGACTCAGCGACGGATAATGTCCCACCCATGACCGTTTCGCGATAAAATCTTGAATGGTGCACTTGAAGAGTGACGTGCAAGTCCGCGGCTTCACCATAGACGGTGCTTCCCGAATCGTCCTTGAGCAGGATCTGGCCTCGCTGAAGACCAGTCAGTCGGTTGGTGACAAGCCGTCGGGCAACACGATCGATGAATCCTGGTCGAGTCACCGGAGCGGGCTTTCGAGATTTCGATGCCGTAATCATACAGAGGCTTCCTGACAATCGGGGTGATCAAGTTTTTCGGTCACAGTCGACAGGGCGACAGGCATTGAATGCGAGTCAGATTTCTGTGACGGGATCGAAGCCGGATGGGGAACATAGGGGACTCGCTTCAACCACAACCGAAATGCCTGCCAATAGATTCCCAGGAAGACAAGCAGGCTCATCAGGGGATATCGCACTAAGACTCGTGCCAAGTTCCAGGTGGTGATCGGAACTCGCTCGGTTAGCAGCGTGGCGTCGAACGGTTTGCCGGTCGTGTCGCAGTTGTCGATCTGAACGATCAATTGACTGCCCGGTTTATTCAGTCGCCAATGGTATTTGTAATTCATCCCCAGGAACGGAGAGACGTGAAATTCTTTCTGCTGAAGCGATGTCAACATGGCTCCCGTTTCTTGCCGCATGTCGAGAACATAGGAATGGCGTTCATTCCAGGGAGTGTTACTGACGTCGGCCACGACGGCCTGCAGGACATCACCACTCGCGTCAAAGCAATAGTGAAAACTGACAGGATTCATCAGGATTCCAGCATAACGGAAATGCGTGAGCAACCGAATCGGGCCTGTCGGACGCCAGCCAAGTCGATTTTCCACGAGGTCTCGCACTGAATCTGCCAGAGGCTGGGTCGGTGGACCAAGGTGGTCGGCTCGACGAAACCAGGCCAGGTTGGGCCAACGCGTTGACCACAGCCATCGTCCCTGAAAAAGCGTTGGCAATTCGTCGAGATCGACATACATCAGGAACAGTCGGTATCGGAAGTAATGTCGGATCGGGCTGAATCGTCGATGTCGCACATCGCCTTCGTAAATCGCACTCGATACCGTCATAGTGCAACCCCCGCTGTGCAGGGGTGTTGTTCATCCTGTGAGCGAGTCGAGGGAATTTCGCCAGTGGGGTTCAGTCGCCGCACAACGGCGAGAGCGCTATTCACTCCGTCTTCGTGAAAACCATTGCCCCAATAGGCACCGCAAAATGATGTCCGGTTCGCGTTAATCAATTCCGGATGTCGATTCTGTGCAGTGCTTCTGTTGGTAGTGAAAATCGGATGATGATATTCAAACCGGCGCAAAACGAGTGCGGGATCGATCGAGTCTTCGTCATTCAAAGTCACACAGAATGTCTGCGAAGATTGGATCCCTTGCAGCATATTCACATTGTACGTCACCGATGCGACCCGTGAATCAGGTCGGACGCGATAGTTCCATGCGGCCCAGGCACCGCGTCGTCGAGGAAGTGCGGATACATCCGTGTGCAACACGGCAATGTTTCGACCGTATGGAAATTGCGACAACACATCACGCTCGGTATTCGTCGCAATGTCCCCCAGGATCCGCAGTGCCTGATCAGAGTGACAAGCGAAGATAACGTGATCGAATGTACGTGGCTCACCCGCAGTGGTGTGGATCTGGACCGCGTCGTTTGATCGTGTCACTCGAACGACAGGAGTCTTCAGTCGAATTTGGCCACGAAACCCTTCGGTCAATTTCGCGACGTAATTCCGCGAACCTCCTGAGATGACGCGCCAGGTCGGGCGTTTTGTGACGCTCAGTAATCCGTGGTTTTGATAAAACTCGACGATGAAGCGGATGGGGAAGTCTGCAAATGTCCCCGTTGGGCATGACCAGATGGCCGCCCCCATTGGCAAGAGATACTCATTCGCAAAAATTGCGGAATATCGGTGCCGATCGAGAAACTCGCGCACAGTGGTTGTTTCAGAACACTCTTCTGCGCATCGCACGGCCTCACGATTAAAACGCAGGATATCCAGGATCAGGCGATAGAATCGGGGTCGGAACAGATTCCGGCGCTGGACGAAAAGGGTGCGTAACGACTGGCCGTTGTACTCCAGATCCGATGCGTCATCCCGGACACTGAAACTCATGACGGTTGGCTTCGACTCCACCCCCACCTCGTCGAGCATTTCGATGAAATTCGGATAGGTCCAGTCGTTGAACACAATAAAGCCGGTATCGATCGCGAACCGTTCACCCTCCAGCTGGACATCGACTGTGTTGGTGTGGCCGCCGATGTAGTCAGCCGCTTCAAAGACGTCGATCTCGTGATTCCGATGCAGGCGATACGCTGCCGTCAGGCCGGAAATTCCGGTTCCGATGATTGCGATTTTCATACGTACCCGCCACCACATTTAAAACGACCAAAACGTTCACGCGATAGTATGCAGACGAAGGGATGTTTTCAAGGCCGAATCTGGCTCTGACACCAACCTTTGTGAACGGATATTCCATTTTCACGTGAATTTTTGACGGTCATTTCAGTGAAATCGAGGAGAATGGCGCCGAGAAGCTTTCTCGAAGACTGTAGACTTTTCTTGCACTCGGACCTACAATTCGTTCAAATCGTTCTGCGTGGAGTTTGGGTGTCGATCGTCGGTCGCAATGTCGACTGTGGTTTCGATAGAGTGCAGAACGATTGAATTGGATTCGGAAATCCCGCAAGCGAAGGCCGTGTAAGTCGCATGGAAATGTCTGACCTGGTTTCACCCAAGCAAGTGTCGCGTGCGATTGGCGTAAGCGAATCGTCGTTAAAGCGATGGTGCGATCAGGGGCTGCTTCAAACCGTGCGGACCGCAGGTGGCCATCGGAAGATTGAAGTCAGCGAAGTCGTTCGCTTTATCCGAGAGCGGAATCTGGTGTTACGCGCCCCGGAGGTTCTCGATCTTCCTCCAGTCAGTGAACGGGCGGAACTCGGACTGGTTCGTGGTCAATCGCTTTTGACTTCGGCGTTGCTCGCGGGAAATGAACTTCTGGTCCGACAGATTATCTTTGATTTGTACCTCGCCAAGCATCCGGTCAGCGTGATCTGCGATGAGGTTCTGGCGGTTGCCTTCCGTGAAATCGGAGAACGTTGGGCCTGTCAGGAAGCGGATCCGTTTCAGGAGCGTCGAGGATGTGAAATTGCTGTGCGAGTCATGTTTGAATTGCGACGCTGCCAGCGCCCACCCGAACCAGCCTTGGTTGCGATCGGGGGGACCATTGAAGGGGATCAGTATTCGATTCCTTTAACGATGGCCGAACTCGTTTTGCGGGACGCGGGCTGGAATGCCGTATCGCTCGGAACCTCATTGCCCTTTTCGTCGCTGATTCGAGCCGTCGCTGAGACCCGCCCCAGACTTTTCTGGCTGAGCGTTTCCTATATCCAGCCGTCGATCGACTTTATCCGCGAATTCGCCAAACTTTCACAGGCCTGCATGGAATCTGGTGCGGCGCTGGTTGTTGGTGGTCGGGCACTGACGGGAAGCTTGCGGCTGAAAATGACCTACTCAGCCTATTGCGACACCATGCAGCATCTGGAACGATTTGCCCGAACTCATTCACACGTCATCTCCTCTTCTGCCGGCATATCGACAGGCGATGGCCCCGTCGATCGTGAAGTTGTCAGCCATCCCACTATTCATACTCATGGCCGGGAAAATCAATCGTGATATCAACAGGGCGGACTCGATTCATTCTCGTGGTATTCCATTTGTTCATGGGCTCTGTCGCGTCGTGTGCTGAACCAGTGGCAACCTGGCCACAGTGGCGAGGCCCCCAGCGTGATGGCCGTGTTAATGGTGAATCTCGCTGGCCCGATCAATTGGCAGGTGACGCCTTACCGCAGGCGTGGCGCAATGCGATGGGCCCCAGCTATTCGGGGCCGATTGTTTCCGAGACCATGGTGTTTGTCACCGAAACAGTGGGTAAGAAGCGTGAAGTTGTTCGGGCACTCGATCGGAAAACCGGAAAGCAGGTTTGGGACGTCGCCTGGGACGGTGCTTTATCGGTTCCGTTTTTCGCCAAAGAGAATGGTGACTGGATTCGAGCAACCCCTGCGTTCGACGGTGAATCACTTTACGTGGCTGGAATTCGTGATTTACTTGTCTGCCTGAATGCCGAAACGGGGGCCATTCGCTGGACTGTCAACTTCCCCAAGGAGTTCAAGGCGCCGGTTCCAGCGTTTGGGTTTGTCTGTTCGCCATTGGTTGATGGTGAATTCGTTTATGTTCAGGCGGGAGCGTCATTCGTTTGTCTCGACAAGCGGACAGGTAATGTCGTCTGGCGGACTTTGAAGGACGATGGGGGGATGTGGGGTAGCGCATTTTCATCGCCGACAATGGCGGACCTCGCCGGGAAGCGACAATTACTGGTGCAGACTCGCGAAAAACTCGCTGGTGTCGAACCAGCCTCTGGCAATGTTCTGTGGTCACAAGAGATTCCAGCGTTTCGCGGAATGAATATTCTGACCCCCACTCCCTATGAAAACTCCGTTTTCACGAGTGCCTACGGAGGAATGTCGCATCTGTTTACAATCCGCGCTTCAACAAGTGAGGTCACTCATTCCGAAGCATGGACGAATAAAGCACGCGGGTACATGTCTTCCCCAGTGGTGATCGATGGTCATTTGTATCTACATTTGCAGAACCAGCGGTTCACGTGCATCAATCTTAAGACAGGGGAAACGTGCTGGACGACCACTCCGTATGGGAAATACTGGAGCCTTGTCGTCAATGGCGATCGAATTCTGGCCTTGGATGAGCGTGGCGACTTGTTGTTGATTCGCGCGAATCCAGAAAAGTTCGAGCTGTTGGATACTCGCAAGGTCAGCGATGAACCGACGTGGGCTCATCTGGCTGTCTGTGGCGGCGAGATCTTCATTCGCGAACTGAATGCAATTACCAAATTCGAATGGAAGTGATCACCGCAGAATTGCGATTTGCGCCCCAGTCTGGTTATTGAGAAAATCGACTATCCGGTCGAAATAAGGGATTGAAGCGTTATGGGTTGAGGCATACGATCACGCAAAGAAGCAGAGTACGTTTCATCGAACGCAAGAGCCTCTATGCCTCAAAAGTTGATCATCGACGCAGACCCAGGGATTGGTGACGCCCTCGCCATCGCGGTTGCGCTCGCCGATCCAGGTTTGGATGTGATTGCGCTGACAGGTGTCGGTGGTTGTGTTTCTCCGATGCAGTCTGGGCGAAATCTGCAGGCCATTGTCGAAGCCCTCGATCCCCCTAAATGGCCGCGCATCGGTGTTGGCTATCGCGGCCTTCAATTCCAGGACGCTGAAGAATCGAAGCTTTTCCCTTCAAGGTCGCACGCACCAGAATGGCAGCAGCACCTTCGAAATCTCAATGGTTCCGGGGGATTAGGAGAATGGCAACCCGCTGCTGCCGATCTGCATCACACGCGTGATGCGGTCAAGTTGATGGCGGAACTGACGCGTCAGCATCCGGGCGAAATTGTTCTGCTGACTCTGGGGCCTCTCACGAACCTCGAATTGGCCTGTGATATGGATGCAGAATTCCTGTCGCGATTGCAGGGGCTTGTTTGCCTTGGCGGCACAGTCTCGGCCCCGGGCGATGTCACACCGACCGCCGAATACAACATTCATCACGATCCCGAAGCCGCTCGCGTCGTCTTGCGATTTCCAGCGACAAAAACGCTGGTTCCACTCGACGCGAGTCAGCGAGCAGTACTGACGTTTGAGCAATACGATCGCCTGGGCCTGACAGATGCAACGTCGATCGGCCGACTGTTGCAACACTTGATGCCGTTTGCTCTCAGGGCTCATCATCAGCATCTGGGTATGGAGGGTTTGCGACTGGCGGAGGTTACCGCACTGACCGCCATTGCCAGGCCCGATACATTTCAGCGGACAACAATGTCGCTCGATGTGGAAGTGGAAGGCGAATTGACTCGAGGGACAACCGTCTTCGATCGTCGCAGCAATCCTGCCTGGCGGAAAAACATTGATGTCCTCAGCGACGTTGACCCGCAGGGTGTTCTTGACTATCTGTCAGCAATTCTTGAACAATGACATCGAGCATTGAACGTCTATTCGCGCGCATTGTCGCGCCGACTTCTGGCTGACAGCAGGCATCTTTCCCGCTATTCTCATTGGAACGACAGTAACCCTCCCACCGCACGGCAAAGGTACGAGTGATGTTCGTTCATGAAGACCCCAAGTATCAAGCAGGTGAACCTCAGAAGCCCGAGAGCATTGAATCGGGGACCATCATCAGTCCGGATACATTCCGTGAGAATCGCATTCCGCCTGGTCAATCGCGGACTCGGAAGTGGCCAGTTCTGGATGCATTCGGACCGCCTCAAATCGACCTCAGTCACTGGAATCTGAAGATTTTTGGTCTCGTGAACTCACCCCTGACATTCACGATGGAAGAGTTTCGCGCACTGCCACGAGTCCGCGTCTTTTCAGATTTTCACTGCGTCACCAAGTGGTCGCGTCTGGGAAATGTCTGGGAAGGAGTTAGTACTCGAGAATTGCTGAATCGTGCGGGCGTCAGTACCAAGGCGAAGTTTGTGATCTGCCATGGCTACGACCACGGTTGGACAACGAATCTGCCGCTGTCAGACTTTCTTCAAGAAGACTGCCTGCTGGCCGACCTGCATGATGGCGAACCAATTTCGCTGGAACACGGAGGGCCCGTGCGAGGGATGGTTCCACAGCTCTACGCCTGGAAAAGCGCCAAGTGGATTTGTGGGATTGAACTGATCGAACACGACCGCGCAGGGTATTGGGAAGAAGGGGGCTATCACATGCACGGCAATCCTTGGACAGAAGAACGGTTTCACAGCGATCAAGTCCCTCCCGGTTTTTCCAATGACGGGGGGGCGTATTGACGGCGATCGTTGCCCGTGTTCGCCCAGCGGCTGGCCTGAGTCACGTGGGATGTTGATCGCTGTGGGCAGTTACCGCCGCAGTTTGATTCGAGTTCCTAATCGAGTCCTACCATGAGACCGTGTTTGCGGAACGCCACTGCGATTTTCCCGACATAGCCTCCAATGGCACTGCCTCAAAAATCGCCCAAGCAATCGTAACAAAACAACTGCAGCCCGCGTTCTTGCGAACGCGGGCTGCAGTTGTAGGACATGACCCCATGGGGATTCGAACCCCAGTACTCGGACTGAAAATCCGATGTCCTAG
>JBAWWJ010000191.1:0-16719 GCA_037146815.1 Planctomycetota bacterium | reverse complement strand
TTATTGGCAGAAGCGGTCAAAACAACGAACAGGCACCACGACAGCAAGCTGCCGCGCGTGAGAAATCGACTTGGCGTTGAAGTGCCTTGCCAGACCATGTCACGTTGCCAGAAATGATTTGAGGGACCGACCTGCCGGGAAGTGTACGTAATCCTTTTCCGATTCTCCAATGAAATCTTCGGCGTTTCTTCAAAAAATGTTGCGAAAACGTTTGTTGCACAGAAATCGTCAACTCGATCCTCAAACGATATCGCATTGCCAGCCGAGTGCGTCGTCACGGCTAAATTCGGGGGGGACGACGGGCTTCCAGTCCGTCGCTAAAGCTCGGCGCCGACGGACTGGAAGTCCGTCGTACAAATTCAGATCAACCCACAAATTAAGTCTGGACGCACTAGGCCACAGGTGCCAAAACCACTCTGTAACTTCGGACGACGAAGCCTCCGCAGAGAATGCGTCACCATCGTCGCCGAAAGTCGACATCGGCTAACCCCGAAATCAACACTCATCAACTTCCTGTTTGTGATGCGACCATATACAGTTGACGCGAGACCTTGTTGAAGATTTTCCGTGGCCGCGACGATCGGGGAGAACTTGTCATGCACGTGCTGTTACTGACCTGCCTGCTACTGGCTCCCCCAGATTCAATCCCTGCAGGCAAATCGACGATAGAAGCCCGATTTGACGATGTGACGCTGAAGCTGCATCTCTACAAGCCGGAGAAATTCCAGGATGGTCCGATGCTGATGGTGTTTCACGGCGTCCTGCGAAACGGGGCCGAATATCGTGATCACGCGGTCAAGATGGGCGACCGATTTGAAGCACTTATTGTTGCACCAGAGTTTGACGAAAAGACGTTTCCGAAGCCTCGCTACCAGTTTGGCGGGATCGTTCGCGATGGCAAGGCTGTACCACCGCAGGAGCGGACCGGCGAATATGTCAACCGGATTGCTCGCGAAATCCGCACGCGGGAGGGGCGTAAGACAATGCCCTATGCACTGATTGGACATTCCGGTGGCGGTCAGTTTCTGGGGAGACTGGCACCGTTCGTTCAGACCGAAGCCGAGCGAATTGTGATCTCAAATCCCAGCAGTTATACGCGACCGACAGTCATGGCTGAGTTTCCCTACGGCTTCGGAGGGCTCCCGCCGGAACTGCAGACGGAGGCAACTTTCAAAGCGTATCTCGCCCAACCGGTCACCATCTACGTTGGTTCGCTGGATATTGTTCGTGACGAGTACTTTGATGATTCGGAAAAGGCGGATCTGCAGGGGCGTTCTCGCTTCGAACGGGGTAAGAATGCGTTTCACTTCGCGAAGCAGCTTGCCGAAGAAAAGGGCTGGCCATTCCACTGGAAGCTCGTGATTGCTGAAGGAATCGAACACGATCACGAAAAAATGTTCAACAATGAAGCCTGTGCCAAGGCACTCGGATGGGATCGGAAATAGTTAGATTTCCCCTTGATCTTTGGAGCGAGTCGCAAGGTGTTCATTCACCTTGAAGCTGTCAGTGATTGGATACGACGAGCAACCACCGCCGCAGCATCGGGCTTTGCCAAGTGATACGCGGCATCACTAAGTTGCTGACGCATTTCCGGGCTCGCAATCATGGCGGCTAATTGAGTCGACAAGACTTTGGTGGTATCCGCTGGAGATGGCTTATGCTCCACGATCACAGCCGCATTGTGGTCGCGGAGTGAAATCGCATTGGCTCGCTGGTGATCATCGGCGGCTTGCGGATAGGGGACCAGGATCATTGGCAGGCCACAGCAGGTGAGTTCCGCAAGGGTCGTGGCTCCCGCTCGCGAAATGACGAGTGACGCCGATTGATATCGCACTTTCATGTCGTCGAAAAAGGGTTCGACGGTCGCGTTCAGATGCAATTCACGATACGCAGACCGCAATGTTTCGATCTGGCGCAATCCCGATTGATGAACAATATGCCAACCCGAGAGTTCATTTCGCAGTTCCGACACAGCCCCCAGAACGGCATCGTTCAGCCGATCAGCCCCCTGGCTTCCGCCGAGAATCAGTAACTCCTGGTGTTTCCGCTCAGGGCGGATGTTATGAAGCTCGGCGATTTCTCGTCGGACCGGATTTCCCGTCACTTCAATCGATGTCCCGTGCGGTAAGTGGCGAATCGCTTCAGCAAAAGATGTGCAAACCAGTTCCGATGCTCCCGAAAGCAATCGCGTCGTGCGACCGGGAATCACATTTTGTTCGAGCAATACGACCGGGATACGGATGCGCGAGGCCGCCCAGACGATCGGGGCACTGGCATAACCTCCCAATCCAACGACGACAGCCGGTTGCAATTCGCGAATCCATTGACGGGCAATGCGCCAGGCCTGCCAGTTTCTCGTGACAAACCGAACGGGATGACGTGTCAATGAACGGAGTGATTCCACCGGAAGCGAGCGATGTTCCAACAGCAACCGGCTGAATATTGTCTGCTCCAGTTCCTTGTCAGAACCAATGAACAGAAGTCGCGCCGATGGATCAAGCTCCCGCAGTTCTTGAGCAACGGCAACACCAGGGAACAGGTGGCCTCCTGTCCCACCGCCCGCAAAAATGTATGTCTGCGATTCTGTCATGTTCGATCAAGGGGCGAGATTGAGAATTCTAGACACTGAAAAAACGACGTCGCACAAAGCTTGTCTTCGCTGATTTCAGCGCGTTTGTACGTCAAAACTCACCGAAGTGAAAGCAGCCCGAATGAATTGATGGCGAAAGCGGCACATGGCCTGAAAATTCAAATGCGGATTCAAGGGGGATCGGTTTCGCACAGGTTGGAAACACGTCGTACTGGTCTGTCCGTCGTGGGAAACCATTCAAGTTGACTCTTCGATAAATTCGACCTGGGAGTCAAAGCAAGTTTTGATCTTCTTTCCCTGCGTGAGGGTTCTCAAGCACTCAATCCATTTGGTATTCGCCCATTCGTTGGCGTCTGTGGGGAATTGATCCCTGAACAGGACACGACGCAGTTGGTCGTTAACGTGAGAGTTGAACCGTCATCGCGATTTGAACTCGCGGGACGAAAATCGGCCTCGGACTTCCCATTGACTGGGGACTCTCGGCGGAAACAAGTACTACTTCAACAGCGATGGAACCAACGCTGTTCTGGGATACTTTGCGACAGCTATGACCGCACGCGTCGCGATTCCGGTTCCAGAGGCGTATGGCAAGTGGTTCCTCAACACGTCGCTGCAATATCTGCATCTCTCAGCGGACAGCACCATTGCTGCGAATGCGGGTGTCCGTGATTAATGTATTGGGAAAATCGGGTTGTCGTTTGTTTTCTGATCCGTTGAGCGACCGGAACTTGCCAGCCATAACAGCAGGGTTGAGTTGCACAGCGTCAAATAGCAGCGATCTCAAGTGTGATCAAAAACAACAGGCGAGTCATTAATCCGACTCGCCTGCTTCGTTTTACGCCCCAATGACGATCATTCAGATCACTCGAACTTGGCCTTGATCGTCGGGATCTCGTTCGCGCCATCTTTCACTTTGACCATCTGCGACTTGACGACCCAGCCGATTTTCTCTTGCCAGACCTTGATTTCGTGCTCGCCAACGGGCAGATCTGCGATTTCGAACTCGCCTTTTTCGTTGGTGACTGCTGCATAAGGATGGTCGAGGACGACCCAGTAGGCTTCCATAAACGAATGGATATCACAGGTGACCTTGGTCGGGGTCTTTTCCTTCTGAATCACATTCTTGACTTCAACCCCTTTGCGGTCGTTTGGAGCGACGATGAAGTTGTCTGGCTTGTTGGCTCGTGGCCAGGTGTGCGTGTTATGAGCGACACCATCGTCTGACAACACATTCACCTTCTGGTCGTTTCGAACTAACAGGATGTGCGGCTTGAATCGACACCCCTTCTGATCGAAGTCGACAACCGCCTTCGCTGGCTTTTCGAGTTTTGGATGGATCTTGGCGGGCTTTGTTGCCACCCAGATCACAACGTTCGCGACCCCTTTGGTATCCTTATCAATGACCTTAGATTCATTGGGGACCGTCTCGGCAGCGCAGACGGCTGAATCCTTGGCGTTCTTGTCACCCTTCATCACGAGTGCGGGCAAGGGGGCCAGATTGCCGTCGGCAATCACCTTTCCTTTAATTGTCCCCCACTGAGCCTGGGCCGAAGTGGAGTAAAGGCCTACAGTTGCGGCAATCGCCCCTGCGGTCGCCCACGTCAATACATTGCGCATTGAATCACCTTCCGGAAAAGAGTTTGTCGGGGCTCTGCCCCTCAGGCGGGAGGAACTTCCCGTTCCTGTCTGTCGTTACAGTATTATGGCTATGCAGACCATTGTGGCAAGCAATCCCCGGTTTCTGAACTCGATTCTTCAAATCTGGGAATCCAGCCCCGTGGATCGCTCGCCCATCTTCCCGGAATCAGGAACGAAGACTTCTCGCCCTTGTGATCAGGACGCCTGCCCCGGATTTTCGTGAACTTGTGGGCCGTTTCCTGTTCATTTGAAGCCGTTAATGGTAGTTTGGGGATCTTCGTTTTTGCGAAATCGATAGGCCGAATGCAATCTTTCGCGAGCGAATCGCGTGAGCGAGTTTACGATTCTGAGCTGTAGCTCGACGCAGGAAATTTCCATGATTTATCTGAATGTTGTACTGACCGTCAAAGATCCCGCGGATATCGCCGAGATCCAGTCGTTGCTTTCCGAACAGGGACGACTGTCTCGTGCCGAGCCCGGTTGCCTTCGTTTTGAAGTCTACCACTCGCAAAACGATCCCAAAGTCTTTCTCCTCAACGAACACTGGGCAGATCAGGCTGCCGTCGATGCCCATCGCAAAGCGACCGCATACACGACGATTTACCAGCCCAAAGTCCTTCCCAACGTCGATCGGACGCCCCATCCATCGGATCTTGTCTCCTGACGATCCTGCCCCAAGACGATAGCCGACCGTATTTCAGAACGCTGTTTCAGTGATCTGTTGGACAGTTGGTCCTCGCTCGAATTGCTGTTTTTAAGTTCTTCCGTCGACTATTTGCCAAGTGGAAAACATGTCCGCTCAATTGAACAAGTTCAGCTCGCGTATCACTCAACCACGTTCGCAGGGTGCGTCCCAGGCCATGCTTTACGGCACCGGGATGACTCGCGAAGACATGGACAAAGCTCAGGTTGGAATTGCCAGCGTCTGGTACGACGGCAACACCTGTAACATGCATTTAAATAAGCTGGCCGAGCAGGTCAAAGCCGGAGTTCAAAGTGCAGGTATGGTCGGAATGCGGTTCAACACCATTGGGGTGAGCGACGGCATTTCCATGGGAACTGACGGGATGTCCTACTCACTGCAGTCCCGCGATCTCATCGCTGACAGCATCGAAACCGTGATGTGTGCCCAGTGGTACGACGGCAATATCTCGATCCCCGGCTGTGACAAGAACATGCCAGGCTGCCTGATCGCGATGGGACGGCTCAATCGCCCCTCGCTGATGATCTACGGCGGGACAATCCGTGCAGGTTGCCTGCCGCTGCATCCGAAACTCGACATCGTTTCCGCATTCCAGTGCTACGGTGAGTACCTCGCTGGCAAGATTTCTGACGAAGAACGTCAGTCCATCGTCGAAAAGAGTTGCCCGGGTGCGGGTGCCTGCGGCGGGATGTATACTGCCAATACAATGGCTTCGGCAATTGAAGCGATGGGGATGTCGCTGCCGTATAGCTCTTCGATTCCTGCCGATGATCCGGCCAAACTCGGGGAATGCCTGGCGGCAGGTAAATTCATCAAGACGCTGCTGGAACGCGACATTAAGCCGCGGGATATCATGACTCGCGCTGCCTTCGAAAACGCGATGGTCTTGATCATGGCGACCGGGGGATCAACCAATGCCGTTCTGCATCTGATTGCCATGGCTCGATCCGTTGACGTTCCCTTGACCATCGACGAATTCCAGTCCGTCAGTGATCGAATCCCGTACATCGCCGATTTGAAGCCATCGGGCAAGTATGTGATGGAAGATCTGCACTACATCGGCGGTACCCCGGCGGTTTTGAAGTACCTGCTGGAAAAGGGCCTGATTGACGGGAGCTGCCTGACAGTCACCGGCAAGACGATGGCCGAAAACCTGGCCGATCTGCCAGGCCTGGCCGAGGGCCAGCGAATCATTCAGCCAATTGAAACGCCGATCAAGGAAAGCGGTCATATCCGGATCATGCGCGGAAACTTCTGCCCGGACGGGGCCGTTGCCAAGATTACCGGTAAAGAAGGTTTGATATTCACGGGGCCCGCTCGCGTATTTGACTCGGAAGAGGATATGCTGCGTGGACTGGAACAGGACCGAATCCGCAAGGGTGACGTCATCATCATCCGGTACGAAGGCCCCAAGGGTGGTCCGGGAATGCCAGAAATGCTGACTCCCACATCGGCGATCATGGGGGCAGGACTTGGGTCCGATGTTGCCCTGATTACGGACGGTCGGTTCTCGGGCGGCTCCCACGGTTTCATCGTTGGCCACGTGACTCCAGAAGCACAAGAAGGTGGTCCGATCGCTCTCGTGAAGGATGGAGACATGATCTCCGTCAACGCGGAACTCAATCGGATCGACGTTGCTCTGGCCCCCGCGGAACTCGAACGCCGCCGTGCTGAATGGATCGCTCCGGCACTCAAGGCGACACGAGGAACACTGTTCAAATACATCCAACGCGTCAAGAATGCGTCGGAAGGGTGCGTTACGGACGAGTGAGCTGACGGTACGGCAGAACGATCGAAGAAATCCCGATCGTGATTATTCATCGTTCTGCCCCTCATCGTTCTGCTGGCTCCAAATCGAAGAGGAGACCTGCGGTCGGGCGATTCGGCGGGGTCGGGAGACCCGCGCCGAACGTGCGTTGGCTGCCGGGGCCTATTCGATTTCGATCGTTAGCGATGTTTCGGAGATGACTGGCCAGCGCCCATCTTTCAACGCCTTCGCCCGCACGGTCACTTCCTGTTCTTTCTTCCGGGCGGCATCGGCAGAGACCTGGATCTCATAGATTGCTGATTTTTGGCCGGGAACCAGCGTAATTAAATTCCCCGTGAAAGCCCCTTGATTCACGTCATTGGGAACGATCGAAATCTCAATGGGATCTTTGAGTTCCGAGGCGATCGAGAGTGACAGAGGAATCTTGATCGTGCTCCCCGGAGCCGCTTTGATTTCCCCCGGTGCATGCGACAACTTCATCAGCGCTCCCTCGGGAAGGATCCCGAATCGCAATTCCTGTCGTTGAAGAAGCGTGCGAAGATTTCCTTGAGGATCTGGAATCTGAACCGCTCCGTTCAAGATCATTCGACTCGTTTTGGTCGTTTCCATCCATTCCGGGACGAAGATGGGGTACTCAACTCGCCTGGCATCAGCAGGGACGATGAAATCGTCACTGGCGAGTCCCTGTCGATGCCGCTGTTGCTTGGCGGTCATTTCCAGAGTGATTGGCCCCGTATATCCTTCGAGCCGTTCGATCAGCATTGGGAAGAGATAGGTACTGCCTCGATGCACTTTGCGGACATCGTCGAGTCCCTCGGGGGTCAGCTTGATGCGGGGCTTCATCGTCATCGAAATAACCGTCGGTCCAGCAGTTCGAGTCACCATTTGTCCGCCGATTTGAACTGTGGCGCGGATGGAACAGAGTGACGATTTCACAGCAGCATCCGCGGCACAGGTCAGATCAATTGCCAGATCGGTCTTCCCTTCCGGAATGACTTGGTTTTCAGGAGCTGTGACGCCGGTTGGCAATCCGCTAATCGTGACGGGGATCGCTCCCTTGAATCCTCCTTTTCGTGTTGCTTTCAGTGCCAGTTTCCCCTGTCCTCCAGAAAGAACATTGAGCAGAGGGGGCAGTGAAAGTTCCAAGTCTTCGCGTGGAGCACTCACCACCAGACGGTAATTTGCCGCGCGTGAACCACTCTTACCGGACCGATCTGCAACGACGATGCGGTAGAGGCCGTCGGCCGGGACTGTCAGGGAAATCTCGGCATCAGTGGAACCGGGAGCATCGTCGTTTGTGGCAACCTGCTTACCGTCGGGACCGAAAACTGTCAGTTCCATGTCGAGAGATGAATTCAGGCGACGAGCTTGAGCCGCAATCTCCCATGTCTGCCCCTTGGTCAATGCGACGGAATGCTGGTCCGAGCCAAATCGTTGTTCGATGGCACCGGTGACGGCCCCTGGAGCAGACAGTACGGACTCACCTGTTGCGGGCTTCACCGTCTCAGGAACGTCACTGACAAGGAGTTTGACGGGGGCGGCATTTCCCCATTCCGTCTGCACAGAATAGTCGAATGTCGCGGCATCGGCATTGGCTGGAAAAGCAACATCCCGCGTCACAGATTCAAGCTTGTCGCTCCCTGTGGCGAGGCCAATTCCGACGAATTCAACAGGCCGCGTCTGCCCTCGCTGTCCGGCGGCTGGGTATGCTGCCAAGACACGCGGAGCGGCGGCAACTGTCAGCCGGTAGACATACGAACGGTCGCCGGCAAAATCGAGATCGTGCAGGCTGATTTCGTAATTCATACCCGCCGTAGCCAGCATCGTTGTGGCAAAGTCGCGGCCTTCAGTGTCCGCAATATCCAGAACAACACGGCCAGACGGATCACGGACTTTGAGCATTCCGTGAAGCGGCGAATTGAGGCGACGGGCGAAGATCTCGATCGTCACTGGACCTGTTTTTGACACGGAGAATTGGTAACGGTCAATTTCTTCAATCCGGCGGATCTGTCCGGTCACTGTTACGGGGAGAGTGGGGAGTTGCTGAGCCCCTTTGCGTTTGGGATCTTCAGCAACTTCGGGAAGATCCCCGACATAAAACTGAGCGACGGGGGAAGCGCCGTTGGCATTCGCGACCTGCCAGCGAACCAGGCCCGGAGGAACATCGGCGGGAATGGTCAAGCGAGCTGGAAATTCGCGAGACAACGGCCAGGCGTATCCACGAGCCTTGTAACCAAACCAGTATGGGGGCTCGGTGATGAGTACTCCCGTCGACTTGCCAAGAAGCTCCAGCTTGATGCGAGGATCATGGACCAAGATCTGCATATCCGGGGTCCAGTCGTAGCCCCCGATCACTACATCCACAGTCGTCCCGGCTTTGGCTCCGGAAGGGAGCATGAAACCGATCTCAGGACTCAATTGAGCGAGTGATTGCGATGGTCCAGCGATGAACGCCAGCAGCATTACCCACGGACCGATCGACTTCAGCGTTACGCGGATCATCTACGTCTTGCCCCGGCAAATTTCAGGAAACCGTTTTCAGTGCTTCGTCAAGCCTTCGCTTTCGGGATGATCTCTGGTGGCCGCGATTTTACACACGGACCGGGGCTTCCTTCGCAAAGCCTCAGTCCAGCCCCGGCCACCCCAAGCCTGGAAATACAGCACGACTACGCACTAGGCGATCAATCCCGGGATCAACTTCCCGCCGCTGACCAACGGAACAGGGCGACCGAGCGGATCGTCGTATTCCTTGTCGGCATCGATTCCCAGCAATGTGTGAATCGTCCTCAACAGGTCTGCGACACTGACAGGATCATTCGTCGGATAGGCCGCCTGAGCATCGGTCGAACCGATGATCTGCCCGGGTTTGACGCCCCCGCCCGCGAACAAAATGCACTGCGCCATGGACCAGTGATCGCGACCTGCTTGAGCATTGACTCGCGGAGTGCGGCCCATTTCACCCATCATCACGACAAGCGTGCTGTCGAGCATTCCGCGTTGTTCCAGGTCAGTGATCAACGCCGCAAACGCCTTGTCTGCGGGGGGAATCAAGTCTCCCTGCAGACTGGGGAAGCAGTTGAAATGAACGTCCCAGCCGGGTGCATCCACGCCGACAAAGCGGCACCCGGCTTCAATCAGGCGACGGCCCAGCAGGGCACTCTGTCCAATCTGAGTCATCCCGTACGATTCGCGGACGTTGAACGGTTCCGACTGGATGTTGAAGGCTCGTCTGGCTTCTGGTGAAGTGATCAGGTCGCGGGCCTTCTGGTAGTACGTCCCCATGGCTGCAGCGCGCCCGGTGCGAGGATGTCGCTTCTCAAGCCCTGCCAGAAGTCGCTGGCGAAGTTCTGCCCGCTGGACGGACAACCCGTCAACCTGGCCCAGGTCGCGGACTTCAAAGTCTGGCTGACTGGGGTCGGCCTCGATCACAAACGGCGCATATTCAGCCCCAAAAAATCCAGGCCCCCCCGAGGACATCGGATGAGGCATATTGATGTAGGGAGGAACGGTGCCGCTGGACCCGAGTTCACGTCCGACGATCGAACCGAGTGATGGATAGAGTTCGTTCGTGGGGATCGGATATTCACCGTCGGCAAATGTCGGGCGACGGCCCGTCATCACGTAGTGGTACCCGGTCGCATGTCCGTTGTCCGTATGGGTGTGGCTGCGAACGACAGTGAACTTGTCGGTGATCTTGGCGCAGTCGCGGCAGTGTTCGGTGAAGATGACGCCAGGTGTTTTGGTCGGAATCGTCTGAAACGGCCCCCGAATTTCGACGGGAGCGTCTGGCTTAGGGTCCCACATGTCCTGCTGGGGAGGCCCTCCTTCGAGGAAGATGAAGATACAACCTTTCGCCTTGACGTTTCGACGCTCGCTCTTGGCACTCTCTTCGGCGCGCAACAGTCCGGGCAACGTCAAACCGGCGAACATGCCGGTAGCACCCAACTGCAAGGATTGACGACGAGTGACACCATTGCACAATCGCTTATGAGCACCTGGAAACTCAAATCGAAACATGGGTTGGTTCCTGTTCAGACGTCGATACTCTTCGGATCCCCACAGCCATCAGCCGGTTCAATCACTGCTTCGGCATCTTGTCCTTCTTCATCGCTTCGTACTTGGCAATCCACTTTTCCGGATCATCTTCAAAGGCGGCTTTACAACCTGAACAGCAGACCCAATAGCTCTTGCCACCATGTTTGACTTCTGTCGTCCCGAGCCCTTGTGAAACCACACAGGTCTTCTCGCCGTAATCGGTGTCGCTGATGGCAAACGATGTTCCTTCACGCTGCGTGTTGATGGAGTCCACGCGAATGAATGGTCCGGAACCTCGTTTTCGCTCCAGTTCCAGAATATATCGGCTGTTTTCCTGCTGATTGATGACGATTCGCCACTGTTCACCTTCGTCGCTGGCCTTCGGTTCCGTCAGTTCCAGCTTGTAAGTCCGCTGTAGCTTCTTGTCGTCGCCGGGGACATCCTGAACCTCTTGCGTGAATTTCCCAAGGTACGTTCGATTCTTTCCCTCGGCATCGGTCGCCGAAAGTTCGTACTCCTGTGTGGCAGGAGAAAAGGTCAATCGACCGTCGGTGATGTACGCACTCTTTTCGGACTTGATCCGCAATGCAGGCTTTTTGGGATCCGACTTCAGGTCCCAGGCCCAATTCAGGGCTGCGTGAATCCCCTTGCGAGAACTCCCTTCCCAGTTGCCAATCAGAATCTGCAGCGGTTTCAGGGCGACCCGCGCTGATTCAATCCGCTCGCCAGAATCGACGGGGGTATTCCCGGCAGAACCCGTGGCGTTGATTTCGACAGGCTGAAACGATTTTCGCTTCGGCTTATTCTCGGTGGTTTCAGCCGACTTTTTGGACTCTGAACCAGTCTTCTCCGATTCCTTGCCCCCCCCAGAAGCTGTCTGGTTTGGCGCAGTCGACTTCCCGCAACCGCTGAGGGCAGCACAGGAAATCACCAGAACAGTGGACCAGACGGCGCAACGACACATCCGCAAACTCCTCCAAGGATCAACCAAATCGATTGCGTCGGAGTATAGCATGAAACATCCTGTCTCTGCCAAGTGATTTCGACCGTGCTACGGGAAGTACGAGTTGTATAGGGAATTCGAACCGAGATTCGACCAACTGCCGAGATTTGTTCTCAGTCAGCGTGGTCGCCGTATTACGATTGTGTCGGCGGCCCAGTCACCCAGTCGCTGGCGGTGATCTGTCAGCGCGATCGCCACGATGCCAGGCGCCCAACAGAGCAGGTTACAGGCATCAAAAGCGAGTGTCACCTCGCGCGTCAAACTCCGTAAGAAACCGCAGGGCTTTAGCGTCGTCTGGAACACTCGCAGGCCACAGCACCATTTTCCGGGGGTGACTCCCCATTTCCCTTGAATGTACACGAGTGCCAGGATTGTGAAGCCGATCCACAGGAAAATCGCCATGGCAATGTATACCGCCTGGTGAATCGTCGGGTGGCTGACTTGAAGCGTGACTGCTTCTCCAAAGGAGGCCCAGTCGAATCCGTAGGTCAGGCCCCCAAAAAATATGTACGTCAAAACGGTGATCAGAGCGAGATCAATGGCCCTCGCCACTCCGCGGGTTGTGACTGTCGCGAGTTGAACTTTTTGAACTCCGTAACCGTAATCCGGTTGAGTCGATGCAGACATGACTCCTGTCGTAATGGCCGCCTGAATTGCCGCCAGAACCAGCGTAAGGCACGGGAAGGCCAATAATGGCTGAAACCTTCTGAAGCCATAAGTGGGACTGTCCGGGTCGATAATCGTCTGTTTAACACCTGCCGCTGAAGCGGAAAAGACGTAGACACGTCCCGTGGCCGTTGTCATCAAGATATAGGATCGTTCGCCGTCATTACGACTGACCGTTCGAAAGTGGACTCCTCCAAATGGGAAGGTCACTGTTTCAAACAGCGACCACGCCCTTCCATCGAACCGGTAAATCGTTCCAGTCGAGTGTCCATTCGGTAGTTTATCAGCAATCAAAGAGGCGGGCCGGCCTTCGATCAGCATTCCACCTGTTAGAATTTGCGACCCGATGGCTGGTGATTCCGTGACTAAGCTCCAGCGCTGTCTCTCATAGTCCGCATTGGCAGGTTCCAAAGCGGACGGCGGTTCATCGGCGTATTCGCGAGCGAATACGCCCACTGGCCTCAGTGGTAATCCTTCTCGATACAGCAAACGGTCATGGGTCCGGGCAAAGCAGTGGAGAAGATCACCCTGGCTGACGCATTCGATCGATGTTACAGATCCGAACGAGATTGGAATCGTTCCAGACATCCAACTGCGGTCGGGCAGAACGACCTCGTGCGTTGCCACCCAGGAATTCGCGATCAACGATGTGATGGTAAAACCAGAGCCGTTGCGACTGTTGGTGATTTCGGCCAACGTTCCGTTCAGGAGAAACCGTTGAGAATCTAAGACCCATTGCGGAGAATGACTGTTGGCCTTTTTGTGCACTTTGCCGTCAATGAGCTGATACGAGAACTGATCGCCGACGAGCCAAAGCTGGTTCCCGTAAAGGGCCAAATGAACCCCGGGCTGAACACCAGCGACCGTAATGTTGTCATTGCTGGAGATACCGGTCTCGGGGTCACGCCTGAATGAGACCCACGCGATTGTAATTGTAATAATAGGTGGTGCTCCAGAATTTGTTTTCCCAGAACGGTGATGATTGCAACTGGGAATGGTTGCTAAATGAGACCAAAGGAAATGGGGCTCCACGCCGAAAAAACTGCAGATACGACATCCCGCTCACCATCTGTGGGATGCTCAGGATCACCGCAGCGAGGATGACGCACGTCACGTAGGCTGGCGTTCGATGTGCCAAAGCGGTCTCCTCGTTAGCCCAGTCCTTTTTCTGATCACCAGGAACAAGCGACGTCAATAAAAAAAATTACGGTGCAGCGTCAACGAAACGCCCGGGGTTCAACAGCCCCTGGGGATCAAGCTTGGATTTCAGTTGCTTCATCAACGGCCAGGACGATTCCGGGGCGCCACACATCGGCATGCGAGATTTCCATGCGGAATCGCAGTGCAGCACCACCAGATTCCCGCCCGCAGATCTTGCTAAAGTGCCGAGTTCATTGAGGATTGAGACCGTTTGATCAATCGTGGCCGATTCTTCCAGAAGCTGACCGATCACCTGGCCATTTCCCGCATGAACCTGCACCGCCACTCCCAAATCAGTTGCTCGCTCTGCAAACGTCATGCATTGTGACGGACGCAGATTTGCTTCGAATGTCAGTGGATCATCCGCACAGGTCTGGAATTCTGTCAGAGCTTCCCAGATCCGGTCCGCATCATGATCTCGAACCTGGCGTGACTCCAGCAATCCCCTACCTGTTAATTCCTGTGTCAGCATTTGCAATTGCCATTCGACTTCCCGCTTCGATCCTTCCACGCCAATGCATAAGACGGGAGCATTCGCAGGCAGATCGCAACGAGCGGAAGCTGCAATCAGCGCTGCCGCGGCGGGATTCAAGACTTCAATTGCAACGGGGCGAGTCTGCGACGTCAGCAATCCTGCCAATCGCTCCTCGATCTCTTGAAATGAATCGAACGTCAACCACAACTGTGCCGAGGTTTCTGGCAGTGGACGTAGTTTCAGCGTGACCTGAGTCACCACCGCCAGTGTTCCACGCGAACCGACCAGCAACTTGCAGATGTCATAACCAGCGACGTTCTTGACGACGCGTCCACCTGCCTTAAACAAACGGCCATCCGCATCAACAGCCGATATGCCGATGACATAATCGCGAAACGTGCCATGTCCAAATCGGCGAGGTCCACTCGTATTCGTCGCCAGCGCCCCACCCAAGGTGGCTCGTTCCGCCTGAGCGATGTCGACAGGAAGTCGCTGCCGTTCGTTCGCCAATGTCGCTTGGAGCGCATCGACCCGCAAACCCGCTTCAACGGTAATCGTCATATCCCGCGCAGGATAATCGACGATCCGATTGAGTTGCGACATGACAATCTGCACGCCAGGGGACGGTGCCGAAAATCCAAAATGCAGTGCCGTGCGTCCGCCGACGGGACACAATGTCTGCCGCTGATTTTGAGCATTTTCTGCCACAAATCGCGAAAGTTCCAATTGCGTTGCCGGGGTAAATTCAGTTGCAGACAACCGTCAGTTCCTTGTTTTGAATCGTCGTCCATCGAATTCGAGGTATTGCAGATCGCAGGCTGCAGATTACATCGCAGCGCGCCGTCCCGGCTTCACTTTTGGCAGATGCTCGTTTCCGCAACCAGCCGACGTTGGCAACATCTTGCCTGGGCTGCAACGTCCTGTCGGGTTAAAACAGTCGCGAATCGATTTCATCACGAGCAGGTCTTCCGGAGCAAACAACTTGTCCATGAAGCTGATCTTTTCGACCCCGATTCCATGTTCGCCCGTAACACTGCCACCCATGTCAATACATTTCCCCAGGATCTCATCGCTGGCGAGCAGCACACGTCGCACCTGATCAGCATCCCGTTCATCGAATAACAGAATGGGATGAATGTTCCCATCACCTGCGTGAAAGACATTCACAATCCGCAAGCCATGACGTTGCCCGCAAGCGGTGATGAATTCGAGAATCTCGGGAAGCTTTGTTCGGGGGACGACACCATCCTGAGTGCAATAGCTGGGGCTGAGGCGACCGATCGCTCCGAATGCCTGTTTCCGGCATTTCCACAAAAGCATTCGCTCTTTCGGAGTGTTCGCCTGACGTACTTCGCGAGCACCACTCTGGTTACAGAGTGCGATGATTCGCTGAGCTTCTTCGTCCACCGCGACCTCAAGACCGTCGACCTCGATCAACAGGACCGCTCCTGCATCAAGCGGGAAGCCAAAGTGAAAAGCCTGTTCCACGGCACTGACGATCCCCTGGTCCATCATTTCCAAGGCGGCTGGGACGATCCCTGCACCAATGATTTCGCTGATCGCTCGTGTTGCATCTCCGACCGTTTCAAACACGCCGAGCATCGTTCGGTAGGCGGCGGGATCACGCGTCAGACGGACAATAACCTTGGTGCAGATCCCCAATGTCCCTTCGCTGCCGACGAATAACCCGGTCAGATCGTATCCCGGAACGTCTTCGACAGTCCCGCCAAGCATCGCCACGGTCCCATCGGGCAGAACAACTTCAGCCCCCAGGACATGATTGACAGTCACGCCATACTTGAGTGTATGTGGCCCGCCCGAATTGGTGGCAAAGTTTCCGCCGATCGTGCAGGCTCCCTGGCTCGACGGGTCCGGGGCATAGTGGTATCCCGACCCTTTCAGGTGTTGCGTCAAATGGACGTTGACCAATCCAGGCTCGACGATGGCGTAACGATCACGCAGGTTGACTTCAATAATCCGCTTCATTCGCGTTAATGAAATCATGACACCGCCACCGATTGGCAGGCATCCCCCGGCAAGACTGGTTCCGGCTCCGCGGGGAACGAACGGGACTTCAAATTCGTTGCAGGCCCGTACAATCGCCACGACCTGCTCGGTGTTGGCGGGAAAGACCACGACATCGGGGCATTTCTTTTCGACGGTATAGCCGTCGCACTCGTAAACCAGCAGTTCTTCACGTTCCACCAGCAGTCCAGCATCCCCGACGATCGAACGGAGTCGATCGAGGAGCTTTTGGGGGCGAGCGTCTGTGGGCACGGGCTCAGCGAGTGCTGTCGTCATACGTCAGTTCACCTGTCGGAAAAAACGCCTGAAATTCTGTGAACCGCATTCTAGGCGGGGAGCGGTCTGCACGCCATCATGAGCGGCCAGCTTTCAGCAGTCAGCCATCAGCGCTTGCTGAAAAACCGCAATCCGCAACTGTCAGCATTTTTTCAGGGAACCGGGCCATTGAGCAGAGAACCGATACCAACATGGTTTTTTGTCCTTGTCGCCGTCCGGCACAACAACAAATACCTCCTCATCCACGAGGCCAAACATGGTCAATTGTGGTACTTCCCTGCCGGTCGAGTCGAGCCGGGCGAGGACTTCATCGCGGCAGCAAAGCGTGAGACGCTGGAAG
>JBAWWJ010000190.1:0-16758 GCA_037146815.1 Planctomycetota bacterium | reverse complement strand
GGAAAGTATATGACTGCTCGTGATTTTCGCGAGGAGCAAATGTACTTCCGATCGCATCACCAGTGGCACCAATGGTCGCTCCACGGCTGGGGCATCGTCTGGGGACTGCAAGTTGAGCTCAAAGGACATTGCCTGATAATTCATCCTGGTATGGCACTCGATTGCCACGGACGAGAACTTGTACTTCCATATTCGGTCACGATCCCAGTCTCGGATCTCGGTACTGGCCCCGACCTGTTGATTGGACTTCGATATGCGGAGTTCGAACGCGACCCCGTTCCGCTGCTGTTGGACGACGGTTGTCCCCCGTCTAAAAACACTCACAATCGGATCCACGAACTCGCACAGATTTCCTGGCAGGAATACTGCAGTAAGTGTTGGACTTATCCACCGACTTATTTGCCAGTCCACCTGCCGACAGCATCCAGCAGCGATCAACACCCATTGTGTCAGCATCAAAACAGCGATGATTGCGGCTGTCACCCAATACCTGTGGACATGATACCGCCGTGTGAATGCGGTCCCTGCGGGTTCGTACCGCTGGCCCGTTTGACCAGGGACAAAGGTTCATGGTCAGCCTGCGATCTTGGCCGGCGCTATGTTCCCAGCCCGTTTTATGGCGAGGTCCTGACACACATCGTCGGGGTCAACTGGACCCACGGCGGCAAGACGCCATTCCAACAACTTCGTAACGACTCCAAGCACCCCACCAGCGATAAGTCTCAGAAATTGGTCGAGAAAATGCACGCCAAATGCAACGGCAATGTGGGGCGATTAATCATCGAATTCGACAAGCCATTGGGAATGACAGACATTGGCAATGGCTGCCCAACCTCACTCAGTACGTACCTCTCTCAACTGATGTCGCTGCATTACATCGAACTCGACGACCAGTACGAGAACCACGACCTCGATGGCGATGATCCGCCGCAACCCATCGCGCTGAAGGCGATGCATCTGTCCGACTGTCGTAAGCAACTCTATTGTGACTTTCCCGCTCACAAGGTGAATCATCATCTGCCTGTTCGTATGCGAATTTCACTGAACTGCGACTTGATTCGGGATCGCTACGGTCGAGCGGTCGACGGAGAGCATCTCGGTGGACACGTTCCGAACCTTTTCTCACGCAAACCGGATAATCACGCTCGTTCGGGAAATGGCATCGAAGGCGGTGTCTTTTACAGTTGGACGGAATTGACACCTGGCTGATTGCAGATATCAGGCTGAATCCAAGGGAGCTTGTGACCTATAAAAAAACTTCATCCATAGACATTTACCCGTCGCCGCCGCCGTTGCTCGATGTCGTTCGTCCCAACTTTTTCGCTGGCCAGACACTTTCGGACGAAGACCTGTCGCTGTTGATGTCCTGGACAGAGCAGCGACTTCGTCTGGCGGCACTCTGCGATGACTGGGGAATCGCCTGCGGGCTGCATGTCGCGATTGACCCGGACAATCGCACACGAGTCTTGATTGGGCCGGGATATGCTTTCAATTCACAACGTCAGCCGTGCGTCGTGTCCGGGCCGAAATGCGGCTGCAGTGACGACCAGAGCTGCCAGTGCCAAAACAAGAAGTGGCTGACTTATTGTCTGCCCCTGTCCAGTAACTCCGGTTGCCGGAGTGGCGAAAAACAAGTGTACGTCGGACCACGGCGATTGCCGATATTTTCGATTTGCGGCTGTCACCGGCGGAATGTGAGAAACACCACTCTCTGGGGCTTTCTTCCTGCGGACGTCGCAACTGCAATCCCGATCGGTTCAAGGCCTCGGCAACGGTGAGTCATGTTTGCGTCGAGTACTCGGCATGTGCAAAGCAGAGCACGCTCGAACCGAAATCGCCAGCCATTGAATTCCTGAATCGTTACATACCCAAATCCACCACTTCGGCCGATACAAAGCTTTCAAAGGAGGAACTCGCCAGGGTCGCGTCGTTGATCTCAGAGGACGTCGCCCAGTATCCGGAAATACTCTGTTTCGGCCCTGATCCTGTGAAAGAACTTCAGTCGGTGAGTCAGAACGTGACAGTTACTGAAACGATGCTGACGGAGCGGCTTTTCTGGTTACTGTTTGGACTGCGACGAGGTCGAAGGTGCTATTCGTCATGCACGGACGATTCTTCAGTACCGCTGTGTCGAGTCTGGGTCAAATGCGCGGGTACGAAATCGGAGATCCTGTGGATCGATGAGAGTTCGCCCTTCCGGCGATCGTTGCATTGCAAACAGGTTGACTTCTGTCCAGAAGAATGGATCGGCGAGACGTTTGCAGCAGCAGCCCACGCCGCGAAGTTGTCTGGCGTCCAACTGTACGCGAAGAAAAGAATTCCTTGGCAAACTCGCACTGATTTGCTCAAGGCTTTGAAGAGTGAATTCAGTCAGCCCCAGCCGTACACCGGGTTGACGGCAATCTATGAAACAATTGCGTCCGGTGATCCCGCGGTATGTGATCAAGAAATCATCGTCGGCTACTCAGAATATTCACGGAACGATCACCTGCAACCCGAACGGTCAGCCGTGGCTGACTCGCCACCCGCTACGGCGGAGGCGGAAACCACTACGGCTTATGCGGCAACCGCTACGTCACCCACTGTGACTCAGGCACCCGCTGTGGCTCAGGCACCTGCTGCGGCTGAGGCACCTGCTGTGGCTCAGGCACCTGCTGCGGCTGAGGCACCCGATGTGGCTGAGGCACCTGCTGTGGCTGAGGCACCTGCTGCGGCTGAGGCACCTGCTGCGGCTGAACACTGATTCTAGAATGCGAACCCGTCGTTTACAGGCGACCTTGTAATGACCGACTCCCTTAACACTATCGAGACTCCTCTGAGTCAACGGACCGAATATCGGAACGGTGGCGTGCTGTCGGCGTCTGCACTGGCAGGCGACTCTTCAGTGAGTGTTGCCGCATGGGAGATGCATCAAAAAGTCGCTCACATCGGCGGAATTGTCGCTGGGTTGTTTGTCAAGAAGAAGACTGGGAAACTCATTGTCAGGCCAGGAGCCGCAATTGATTCTCAAGGTCGAATGCTGTTACTCGGCAACGAGACCCCTCCCGACACCCCGCCAAAAGTCACCAATTACAAGGTTTACTTGCGGTACTCGTCAGAAGAAATCGCAGGATCGGGGTCAGCTTTAGGACGGTATCTGGAATCCCCGCGTGTGGAATGGATCACGTTGGATGATTCCGTGGATCCCTGCGAGGTGCCCTCCGACGGAGTCGTTCTCGCCGTTGTTCGAGGCGACCAGATTGAAACGTGTTGTCGCCGCTATGTGGGTGCTGTCGGCAGCCGAATCGATGCCCCTTCCGGGCGAGCGAGTGTCGTTCTCGGACCACAATTCCCCAGTGACACCCGGCGTTTCGCCATTGCGGTCAAACCAGATTCCAGTCAGCCGCTCGGCGATGTTCTCTCCTGGGAATCTACCGGCACGATCAGTTTCAAATCGAAGTCATCAATTGAGTCCTTCAAATCTCAGTCAACAATTAAGTCCCAATCAGAAAAGCAGATTGTCCCGAAACCACCAGTGATGGTGGTCGGTGTCCCAACGGTCCAGATCACTTCGGAAGATATCGTTGATCCCTGTGCCGTCTGGGAATTCCTCCGTTGTAAGAATGACGACGGAACCGTTTCTCGCGACCCAGCCGTTCCCTGCAGCATCCTGAATTTGCTCTCGCCGTGCGATCAGTTCATGCTGAAATCACCTCCGAAATGCCTCCAACAACTCACCAATCTACTCGTACGCACCTTAAATCGAATCTTGAGAAACACAGCGGATTTGTGTGTCAACCCTGAGGGGTATCTCCCCTCTGTCGGAAGACGGGTGATCAACTCACAGGGTCAGTTTTGCGTCGTGTCTGCGATTGATCCTTTGACTCTCAGTTGTGATTTGGCAGGGGGCGGCAAGGCGTCGTGGTATGATTTACTACCGGACTGGTCGTGGTCCGTACAATTGCTTGATATGGCAAAGCACAGACGCCAGAGAATCCAGAACAGATTACCTTTGTTTTGGCGCCCCTTGCCGGCCCAATACCTGTATCGCCTGCTGCTCGACGTACTTCTCGATGGGGCACTTCTTCCAGTTCAGGTCCCTCGGCCGCGGGGGGTGTACTTTAATGGAAGTCGTACCGTTGACCCTGAACCGTCTGCCAGTCGAATTCATCTCGTCGAATACAAGAATGACGGTCAGACCTTCAAGCAATTGCGGATCACGATCCCAGACCCTGGCAAGGACAACAATCCGCATCGCTACAGGTGCAGTATTGGAACTGCGCCAGACTGTACGCACCCGGCCGCTCCCTCGCCTCAAGGCGACATCTGGAACCGTCAGACGAGTTGGCCACGTGGCATACTTTCGGTACTTGCCGACGGGTCAGTTGACATCCATGATCAGTTGAACGTAAACGCGAATGGAATCGTGCCGGGGTTGGTCGTAAAACTTAAGCCAACCGGCGCTATCGCAGGTGGCGTCCGCGGGGCCACAGCGAATTCGAGCATTTCTACGCCAATTCTTGCGAATGTGGTTGTTTGGAAGGGAACGAAGGTCGAACGTCGAAGGACCGCGAACCCGCCTCCGGAAAGCAAGTTGGTGTTTTCGGGGGAACTTCACAACCTGGCTGATATCGACGTCGATTCCGTGCAGATACTCGTCAGTATCTATGGAAAAGGCGACACCACTCACACGCCACGGCACACAGAGATTATCTCCAACAAGACATTACGCGCGGCATCGAGCGAGACCATTTCCAATTTGGCGCAGCCACCCGGCGAAGTGAAACTGATCGTTCCAAATGAATTTGCGAACGCCGAGATCATTGTCAGCCTCCTCGTGATGGGAGTGAACCGAAACAACGCGATCATTTGCACGCAGTATCAAGAAACTCTTCAAGTTCACTGACCGTTATGCGGATGAACCGACTACAGAGAAGCAAAATGTCCAGCACTTTCCCACAACGCGTTGCATTCGAAGACCATCGCTTCATGAGGGCCATCGACCTCGAAGATGATCAACTTTATCACCTGCAGCGACGCTGGCAGCACAATCTCGGTCTGCATTCCTGGGGGATCCTTTGCGGACTCGAAGTGCGCATCAATGGCCCCACGCAAAGGCAGCCAGATGTGGTGATCTATTCCGGTATGGCGCTCGACGGCTACGGTCGAGAAATTGTCGTGACCGACGTACTGACTCTTCGGGAAGAGCAACCGATACTCGATCCGTCTGTCACTTATGACATTTGGATCACCTACAACGTCGCTCTTGAGGATTCGGTCTCCCCGGACGCCGAATGCGACTCCGTCGACTCTGATTGTTGCACGTGCCCACCCGATATGTCGCTGCGGCGCATCGTCGAGCGACCGCAAATCCGTGTGCAAGAAACTGCGGCTCGTCAATCTGGCAGCGTCACTCGGCCGCGTGAAGTGCCGTTGGGAGATCTCGATTTCTCTCCCGAACGCCCGATGAAATTTGATGCTCTTTCACCGTGGCCGGTCTTTCTCTGCAAGATCGAATACACGGGAACGACCTGGAAAATTGACGAGACAGAACGGCATTATGGAGGCTTGATCGCCGAGCGAATTGAAGTTCCGTTTCAACGTCTCGTAAACAACGAACCCCGAACGCGCGGCACCGCCATTTTGAATGGCGGTCATCCCGAACGGAAAGACTGGCGGTTTGCGGTCCTCGATGTGCCGACGCGCAATGGCGAGCGTCGTGACACCAATCACACGCTTCCGGATGACGTTCCCGCCCCCCTGTCCGTGAGAGCAATCACTCGATTCAACGGTGAACAACCTACAGCGGACACCGAGATTCGCTGGCAGGCAGAACGAGTTATTGCCGAAGCTGATTTCGAATTGCGAGGCGGAGCAGGTTTGCAATTTGAATCGAATCAAGTGGGTGAGGAACCGGTTGCTCCAACATCAGGATGGGGTATCTATCGTCAATTTCGCCTTCCTGCCCCAGATATGGGAACAAACAAAGATGGGACTCCGATCCGTCCGGACCCCAACGCCGCACAGTTTGCAGACGTGCTGCAAATCAGCATGCCCAATACAGATCGTGGACTCAACAGCGTCGCCATCGGTGCCGTAGACACGGCCGGTAAGTTCGTGCCAATCCTTGAAATACACAACGACGAATCTGTTGATATTAATGGAACCCTTCGCGTCCACGGAGAGATTTTCGGTATCACGACGGACCTACCGCCACTGAATCGCGACCGAAACTTAAGAAATTTGGCTCAAAACAAGCTTCCCGAAGCCCTGGTTGACCCTGCCGTCACTCCTGCAGTCAAACAACTTCTTGTTAAAGCAGTCGCAGACGGAATTCCACCAGATGACTTTGCCGCGGGGATTGTGCAGTCAACGACGAAGGCGATCATCTATCAAACACTGCTGCCTGCATGCGTTCATGACGCAACCCCGACAGCCATGGACACAGCCATTACCAACGCCACGAACAAGGCGGGAATCTATCAAACACTGCTGCCTGCATGCGTTCATGACGCAACCCCGGCAGCCGTAGACACCGCCATCACCAACGCCACGAATAACGTGGGAATCTATCAAACACTCCTGCCTGCATGTGTCCATGACGCAACTCCGGCAGCCGTAGACACCGCCATCACCAATGCCACGAATAAGGCGGGAATCTATCAAACACTCCTGCCTGCATGCGTTCATGACGCAACTCCGGCAGCCGTAGACACCGCCATCACCAATGCCACGAATAAGGCGGGAATCTATCAAACACTCCTGCCTGCATGTGTCCATGACGCAACCCCGGCAGCCGTGGACACCGCCATTACCAACGCCACGAATAAGGTGGGAATCTATCAAACACTGCTGCCTGCATGCGTTCACGACGCAACCCCGACCGCCGTAGACACCGCCATTACCAACGCCACGAATATGGTGGGAATTTATGACCGTCTGGTTGCGTCGAGCGTTCCCGTGCGGACTACAACAGACGCGGAGACAGAAGCCTATTTTGAGGCGATAGTGGCTGCGAAGGAAGCGACTGTCACGCAGGCGGAGCTAATCGCTTTTTGCAGGATCATGGCCAAAGTTGCAGTAAGCAAATTGAGCGGCCCTAACATTGCATCCGCCATCAAAGCGAATCCACCCAAATGGGACGACTTGCTGGCGCATCTGTGGACGAATGCAGTTGACCTCGTGGCGCACGTCCCCGCAAATTGCGATCCATTTGCCATCAGGTTGGCAACGGATACCACGTCAAGAAGCAGGCTGTTGCAAGCCATTACAAACAATCCACCTCCATGAACACAATTCGCATCCAACACTGGCATCGGCATTACCGGACGAGCGACTCGCACGCGTCGGACTGGGAGCGTTTGGCCATCGACACGGTGACATCGGCTTTTGAAAGGGCGGCTGCGGAGGTTGTCACCGATGAACGAGAAGTCGTGTTATTACGCCGAGTCGCGCTGCGGTTTACGGCTGATGCTTCAGACGCGTCGCCAGAGGAACTCGCGACACAATGGGGAAGCGCGATGGCTGTCGCCGTTCGAGAGGCGATTGATAGGAATGACCCGAACAACGTGCGGCGATTTGCAGATGTCGACGAGCATCTGGTGTGTTACCTGGAAGCCCTCGTGACTGGGCAGCACGCGGATGCCTGGTACTTCAACCGGATGCGGCACGGGGACGCGCGACCGGACGCGGAAGCAACGGCAACGTTTGACACGCTGTTGGAACGCCATCTTGAGCGTTGGCCAGAAGTATTGGCTCGGCTCAGTCGGCGGGGACTCATGCGACAGGTGTTGGCCCGAGTATCATCACCAACATTACAACGACTTTGGTCGACTGGCATTCGCGGGATTTCCTATTCCAGTGATCCGGAAAATGAACGACCGGTATTCTGGGCCGCTCTGCAACTCGCCTCGCGACTCTCTGGCCGCCAATTCTCCAGCGCGGAAAGCAACGCCGCGTTTCAGACTTATCTCGCAAGACCGCAACCGGCAACCGATTGGAACGACCCTGCGCATCTGGCTGAAGCGGTCTATGCAGCGTTCCGATTTCTGTTGCAGAGGTTGTCGGTGGGACTTGGCGCTGCCACCGAATCTGCAGCGAGTTTGCGCGGGCGGATCGACCAGACTGTCGCGGAGTTCGAGTGGCTGGATCAAGAATGGTTGCAGCGCCGGTTGGTCACGTGTGTGAGTCGCCCCGCCGCTTCATCGACCGATTCTCGCATGAGATCACCTTCGCCGAAACTGGTGGCGTGGGAACAAGCGTGGCAAGCGATCGAAGCGAAGTTTTTCACGCATTGGGATCCAACAACTCCCGCATCATCGGGAAACTGCCTGTTGGCATTGTCGATGCTTGTCGGACAACACGGCGACTGGGTTCACGATCCTGCACTGTCGCTTTTTGTGGAACGACAGTTGACGAAGTTGACGCCGCCTACGTCAACGTCCGCTGAGGGGACGTCGTTTGGACATGCGGACAGGAATGACGCGACCTTCAGGCCGACCTCAATCGACATTAACCAACCGGACCCGAGAGGTCTGTCGATCATGACGCCTCGCCCCGCGGAGTGCGGCGAATTCACGATATCTTCACCGGGGTCTTGGGCTCGCAACGGGACTCATTTCGTCACCGAGTATGCTGGTGTCTTTCTACTGGTGCGAGGCCTTCACGATCTGCGGGTCGCCGGCATGGCGCGACATTCGGGGTATCCCTTTGCGGGAGCAATTGCTTCCGCGAGGTTGTACCTGGACCTGGCGTGCCAGTGGATGCAACAGCCAATTCCCGAGGAAGTAGATTTCGGATTGCTGGAGTTCGCCAGATTGGGTGGTGCTGCAGAATGGCAAGATTTCAGCCTAGGGGGAATCTCTTCCGGTGATGCTTCGGATCAATTTCAATTCCTCTTGACCAAGTCCTTGATCGGGCTGGGAACATGGACCGTTCCACACCAGATGCATGTCATGGTTCAGGAATCGACCGACGGACGCTGGATTCGAGGTGGTGACATCGACGGGCGAGTGTACCCGTGGTGTGCTCGCTGGCAAAACCCGGAGATGATTGAATCGACGATTGAGCATTGGCGCAGTCAGATGTCGCGCTGTTCCAGCCAGCCTGTGGACGTCTTGCTAGACGAGTCTGTGCGAGTTTCTCTCGAACGTTCAGGGTCTTCTCCCAACACGGCGCGGCTTTCGGCGGCAATGTCGGTTCGAAACGGCGAGTCACAGAGGGTTGAAAATCCCTGCCACGAGGCCAGTTTAATCGCCGCGGCAGACAGCGTGCTGCGACACTGGGCACGATCTCTACGAGGCCTGGGAGCATCGAGCAATTTGTTTCTGCTCCAGAATCTGATTCGGCGTTCGGGCACCATCGCAGTTCGGGATCGTCATCTGGAAATCTTTCTGGAACCCCGTCCGATGGATGCCGCGTTGCGGGTCTCGGGGATGTTCGATTCCCTGGATCTCTACGTCGGAAAGGAACTCGTCCAGATTCAATTTCGAACGGAGTGCGAACGGTCGTCTCAATGAATATTTTTCAATGGATCCGTAATATGTTCGCCTGCATCAGCCGCACACTGTGGCCGGGACGTACTCAGGGAGTTGGTCCATCGACGATAACTTCGGTGGAGTCGACGGTCTCGTATTCCGAAAGCACGGTCATCTTGGATGTTGATCTGGGCGAACTGGTCAGTGACCGAACTTCGGTCAGTCTTGAGGAGCGATTGGATTCCTTGGAGGTCGATGACATTGCCAGTCCTTCAGTAACGCCACATCATCTCCCGACCGCTTCAGCGATGAAGTCTGTAGAGGTCGAACAGCCTTCCTGCTCGCCTGATCCGCCGCGCGCTAAAATCAACAAACCTCATCGTCAGGAACTGCCAGATTGCGATCCGCCGATAGCCACAGGTTATGACTCAGCCTTGGACTACCTTCACGACGAGCTTTCTCGGGTTGCCTGCCTGGTCAAGGCGTATGTGATCCGCCGCGCGGCAGCTCAGGAATTGTGTCCGCTCGATGTTGTGACGCAGGTTCCGTTCAGTTGGGGGCACGGCCCTGCCGCCGCCCATTGGCATCGGTCGTGGATCGATCAGTTGGATGCTGCCCAGGCGCTGCACGAATGGATCTCTTCCCGGTTGGCTCTGACACCGAGGGAATCACTCGGGCGGTTTCCACTGTTCCGGCTATTGCAGATTTTTCGCGAAGACACTCGCACTTGGGTCAGGCATCACTCGTCCGAAGCCGATCCTGCGCACTTGTTTGAATTGCAACGTGATATCCTGCTGGTTGCGTTTCTCGATTACCACTTCGCAACTTTTCGAAACGCGTTTTCGAAACTCACAACAGATGACGGCGCTGCTCCGAACGGGCTATCGGCCGGGATGGCGGTGGAAATCTGTCAACCGAGACCTGCGCGCGGCGAAAACACGCTGGCATTATTTCTACGAGATGTTCCATTGCTCAGTGACCGATATGTCGATATGGGAGACACGCGAATTGATGTGTCGCGTCGTCGCCTGCAGATCGACCCGATGATCGCCGGATTCCTTCTCGGTGAAAACGATAATGATCCCGAATTACTGGGGTTTGTAACACGCGTCGCAGGATCATTCCCCTGGGAGCACCTGCTGGCCGATGAATCAACACTCAACCACTTGAAATCGCTCTCCCACCGCATGCCATCGAATGCGGTCGTTTTGTTTCACGGCCCGGCGGGAGGTCCTTTCGTTTCGGCCGCTCGAGCCGTTCTTTCGGGCAGGCGCCATCCCTCGTTGCTCGTGGCCGATGTCGCTGGAGCCCCGAGTCTGCCTGGCTGGGTTGAATGGACCACGAGAGTTCAGCGGCAGGCACGATTGCAGGGCTCTGCGATTCTGTGGAAAGGGGCGACTGCGATTGTCGAGGCGTCGCGCACCGACGGGCGGTGGCAGCAACTCGTGCAAACTCACCCCGATACTCCAGTGTTCATTGCGACCGATGTTGCATGGGATCCTGAAGGAACATTTGGACGGCGCGACTCAACTTTCGTTCGCGTCGAATTCCCCATCCCTGGCCGTGAAATTCGCCAACAGATCTGGCACACGGAACTGGAACACGCATCAATTCACCTCGCACCTTTTGGTCCCGCGCTCGAGCTGCTGGCCTCTTTCCAATTCACAGAAGGGCAAGTCGCGGATTCGATCATGATCGCTCGGGGGCTGGCGTTGACGTCGGCGACTCAGCCACCGGACATGGCCGCGATGCTTTACGACGCGTGCCGACGCGTTTCGGCCCGTGGACTTGTTTCGTTCACGCAGCGCATTCCGCCGAGGAAGTTCGGGAACGTCAAGAATCCGCTCGACGCAGTCATCCTAGCGCCGGAAAGCAAACAACAGCTTCAAGAATTAGACGACCGCATCCAAAATATGAACCGGGTCTACTATGAATATGGATTCAGCAGCAATCTGTGTCTGGGACGCGGCCTGATTGCCTTGTTTTCGGGGCCGTCCGGAACCGGAAAAACCCTTGCTGCCACAGCGCTGGCCAGTGGCCGGGAGCGAGACTTGTACAAGGTCGACATGTCGGCTGTCGTCAGTAAGTACGTCGGGGAAACCGAAAAGAATCTCGCTCGAGTTTTCAGCGACGCGCAGAGTGCCAACGCCCTGCTATTCTTTGACGAAGCGGACGCCATCTTCGGTAAACGTGGAGACATCGACAAAGCTCAGGATCGCTGGGCCAACATGGAAATCAACTACCTTCTGCAGCGCGTCGAAGAATTCTCCGGTGTGGTCATCCTGGCAACGAACCTGAAGCAGAACATCGACGAAGCCTTCCTGCGGCGCGTTCAGGTACTGATTGATTTCAAGCCTCCTGACGCCCTGAGTCGTCGAACGATCTTGAAAGAGATGTTCCCCAGCGACGTGATTCCCCCCAGCGATGATGAACTCAAGGCGTACTGTGAACAATTCGAATTGACCGGCGGAAACCTCAAGAACGTGGCGGTCGATGCCGCTTTTCGAGCTTTCCATGATCCAGGGGCTCCCAAGCCGGGAGAATCTCACGCAAAACTACGGGTAGGTATCGAGCATCTGGTTCTGGCGACCGCGCGCGAATATCGCAAATTATCGCGGCCAGTGACGTTGGCCTCATTTGGTCGGAATTTCTACGGAATGACGAAGACCTTGAACTTGAATTGAGACTCGAGGGAGTGAGCCGTGGCGCGAACCAAAACCTTTGTCGATAAGCCGCTGACGGGCGGAGCCAGTCAGATGACGGGGCCGACGTCCACGCGTCGCTTGCTTCAGCTTGCTCCGATGCCTGGCACCGCACACGCTCCACCGACTCCGAAACGAACGGTGGCACAGTCGAAGTCAAATATGACGGCCGAAACCGCCGCGGCAGTCATTGTCCCGCAGGGCGCATCGATCGCGCAGGGAACACTCGAGCTGGTCGGCCCCGGCGCGAGTATCGCAGCCGCCGCAGGGCACCGCGTCTGCGGTTTTATCCATGCCGACGGAACGGCCGTCCAATTCATCGGCGAGGGGGGCGGCGTCTTCTTGTCCGTGGCTGTCGCGAACCGCGAGTTTGGTTCGTTGATGCCCGCCGCACGGCGAATGTTGCACGCGGGCTCTGCAGCCGGACCCGCGCCGGCTGGAACCGGACATGTGCTTCATCGCCGCGCTGAATCGTCAGCGCCCGTTGGCTCCACCAACGCCGTCGACGCCGCGTTGAAGTCCAGTGCCTCTCAACCGTTACCGGTACAAAACCGCAACCGGTTGGAATCATCGTTCGGAACGAACTTGAGCAGCGTTCGCGTCCATACCGACTCCGCCGCCGATCGTGCTGCCGCATCTGTTCAAGCGAAGGCATTCACCACCGGGCAAGATGTCTACTTCCGCGCTGGACAGTATCAACCCGAGTCGAAAGCGGGCAATCACCTGCTGGTCCATGAAGTGGCGCATACCGTTCAACAGGGGAACGGTTCGGGCGCAATCTCGCGGATGGCGGAAACGCACGACTGGCAGGTGAGCCAGCCGCACGACTCGCACGAGCGCGAGGCCGAACGGGCGGCAGATGCTGCCACGGCTGGTCATCGGGCCGTTTTAAGCAGTCTCTCAGGGGCTCCCGTCACTCCGACAATCGCGCGACGCATTGAGAGTTCGGGAACCGCGTCGGCCGGGCCTGCGGCTGCGGCCGGGCCGTCGTCATCCGCGATGCCGATCTCTGCCAAATCTTCCAAGAGTTCCCCCGCTGCGCTAGCCGAAACGCGACATCAAAACGCTGCCGCGCCACTTCCCGCGAAAACGTCGAACGCGGGGGGCGACGTCGCGCCAGGCAAACCGAGCGGTGCGGCTGGTAGCGGGAAGGCGGGACCGGAGAAGGCAGAAAACCAAGGCTCCGGCAAGGGCAAAAATCCGGCTCCTGGCAAGGGATCGCCGGATAAATCTGGCCCTGCAGCGAAAGGCGGGAAGGGAGCAAAGCCAGCAGCCGACAAACCGGGCGTTGATAAGGCGGAAGTCGGCGGAGGCACAAAGGGAAAGAAGCCCGGAGCCGGACCGGTCCACGGTGACAGCGGCGCGGGCCTCGCAGCAGTCATGTCGGAAGTTGTGTCCGTCGGACACGAGCAACAGGCGCATGTGTCGGTCGGGGAAGCCGCTACGCAAACCGTCAAAGCGGCCGACGTTACTCCCGAGGAAGCTGCTGGTAAAGCGCGCGGCGAACACGTCGAACAGATGGCGGCTCAGAAAAAGGGGCCCTTTAACCGCGAGACATTCAAAAAGGCGCTGCGCGACAAGATCACCGCACTGCAGGCGGACGATGCCAAGGGAATTAAAGAAGGAGATCAGGCTGGCAGCATTAATGGGGCTGTGAAAGCCGGAGTCGAACAGGAAAAGCAAGCGGCGGCGGGCCCCATCAAACAGGTCGCCCAACAGCCCCCCCCGAAAGGCGAAGCGAAACCTGGCGACAAGTTGCCGAACGCAGCACCGGTCCCCGCCTCACCCGTAGACGGTGCCAAGGGAGTCCCTGAACCTGTCCCCGAAGAACGCCGCTCGGTTGCCGCCGAAAGTCAGGCCGCTGATCAGCAGATGGCTGCCGCGAACGTCACACCGGGCCAGTTGCGAAAATCGAACGAGCCTGCGTTCAACGCCGCCGCCACGGCTCACGAAACGGCGAAAACAGAAGCGGATGGGTTACCCGTCAAAGCTCAGAATGCCGAAGCGAAAGTACTCGAAACATCGCGAACTCAAGCCGCTCAGTCGGTTCAAACCGGCTTGACCGAGATGCAGGGGAAACGTGACGAAAAGCTGGTCGGCAGCAAAGATCAGCAGGAAGCAGGCAAAGCCAAGTACGAAGCTGCTCGCAAACGCATCTCGGAGCAACTGGGCGGAATCTACGAGGATACGAAAAAGTCGGTCGATGCGCGGATGGCCACACTCGACATCGACGTGAACCTGACGTTTGAAGCGGGCGCCGATCTGGCGAAGGTGAAGTTCTACGCCTACCTGACGGTTGAATTGTTGAGGCACTATCTGAGCGGTCAGGGGATCGTCGATACATTTACCGGAGGAAACAGCAAGGAACAGATCTTCCAGAAGGGCCGGGATCGCTACCTGGCCGACATGGAGCAAGTCATCGACGCGGTCGCCGATGTGGTCGAAAAGGGACTCAACGAAGTTGTCGGCATTATCGAGAATGGCCGAGTGCAACTCGAAGCTGCAATCAAGCAATTCGGCCCGGAAGACGCGGCGGTTGCCGAAGAGGTGGCGGGTGGCCTACGCGACCAGTTCGCATCGCTGGAAAAATCGGTCGAAGAAAAGCAGACGGCGATCATCGATTCGGTCGCGAAGAAATACGTCGAAGCACAGAAGGATGTTGATAGTGCCATGAATACACTGCGCAATCCTGTCGGTGCGCTGATCGATCTGGCTGTCGGTGCGGTCGCAGGGGTGATCGACACCATCCTCAAGATGAAAGCGATGTTGATGTCCACACTGGCGAAGGCCGGTGAGGCCATCGACCTGATCCTGGCCGATCCGATTGCATTCGTCGGACACCTGGTGGCCGGCGTCAAACAAGGGGTCATGGGTTTCCTCGGCAATATCGGCACTTACTTGCAGAAGGGACTGCTGGAATGGTTGTTTGGCGCACTGGCCCAGGCCGGGATCCAGATGCCCGACAAGTTTGACCTGAGCGGCCTGATGAGCGTGGCGCTGCAGGTGCTGGGACTGACCTGGACCAACATCCGCAAACGAGCCGTTGACATCGTGGGTGAAAACGTCGTCAAGACGCTGGAGATCGGATCGCAAGTCTTCATCATGCTGGCGACGAAGGGTGTCACGGGGATCTGGGACTACATCAAGGAACAGGCGACGACGATTTTGCAGTCACTGAAGGAGGGCGTTCAGTCGTTCATCATGGAAAGCGTGATCATGGCGGGCGCGAAATGGCTGCTGGGCCTGCTGAATCCGGCCTCTGCGTTCGTCAAGGCCTGCCTGGCGATCTATGACATCATCACGTTTATCATCAACAAGGGTCAGCAGATCCTCGCCTTCGTGAACGCGGTCGTCGATTCGGTCCTGACGATCGCCAAAGGCAACATCGCCCCCGCCGCCAAAGCGGTAGAAGCCGCCCTGGCCAAGTCAATCCCCGTCGCGATCGGCTTCCTCGCCAGCCTGCTCGGCATCGGCGACCTGGGCGACAAAATCAAGAAAGTCATCGACAAGATTCAGGCACCGATCAACAAGGTGATTGACTGGTTGATCAAGAAGGCGGTGGCGCTGGTCAAAACGATCGGAAAGGCCTTGGGGTTGGGAGAAAAGGCGCACCCTGCCAACGAAAACAGTGAAGAAAACTTTACAGATGCCCAACCAGTCGACATGGCAGGACACAGTCATGAACTTATTGTCGATACTGACGGAGACACAGTCACCCTCCAGCTCGCTAGTACGCGCCGACGCGCCATTCTAGGACTAATTACGACATTGAAGCGAGCAGTACACGCAGACAAAGGTTTGTCCGCTGACGAACGAGACGCTCGTATTCTTGCCCTTGAGAAAATGCGAGTACGCACGAGCGAAGCCATCGGTCGCATTTGGTCGACGATGCTCAAGCAGAAGAAAACTGATGCAGTTCTTCAGGATCCCACGAAGCGAAAAGCAATACGTCGTGAGCTTTTGCGCGAACTGATTCGCGATATTCATAAATTCGCAGAGAGATACAATTATGCTGACTTAGTTGCGGAACCGCACACAGAAAAAGGTGACGCGCCGGCGTCCTTTTGGGACATGGGGATGACGGCACGCGGATTGCTTGGTGAAGCACTTCGAGGGGGAAATCGCGACGATCCGTTCGCCCCTGTAATGGATCGACACGAAAAGGGCGGAATTTGGGAAAGCCATAAGACGATGGGAGGCAAGAGTTATACTGTAAGTCGAATCCTTAGCACCGGAAGAGTCTATGTGGAAAAAGCGGCAACTTTCTCCGAGAGTCATAAACTTAAAGGTGAACGGCGCGAAATTTCCGCACGGCGATTAATAATTATACTTCCACGCAGTTTGGGAACATCATTGGGGAGCGATACCGTAGAACGCATTGTGGATGACCTCACATCGTATGGGAGAAAAATGCGTCCTGTTGTAGATGTCTCGGTGGAGTGGCGCATGTAGAAAAGTTTACGTGTGAATGGAGCAAATGCCGTTTTACTGGGGTTCCGCGAGACACGTATGATGTCAGCTGAAATGCAGTCACACATGAAAGTAGAGTAACCGTTCACACCCCGAACTCGAGAATCGATCTTCGCGCACTTCGAGGAATT